>NZ_VIKZ01000099.1:0-4018 GCF_009711985.1 Dolichospermum sp. UHCC 0260
TGCCTCCTCCGCTAAAGATTTTCTGTCTTTTACTAAATTTTGAAGATGAGAATCAAAATAGCTTAAAGCCATTAGCATTACTTGTTTTTCTTCATGTGTAAAATTCATTTTGTTACTCCAAAAACTTCACAACTAAAGCGACAATAGCCGCACTTACCCTAATATTGAAAAATCAAAAAACACCATCAAAACTATTGTCAGTGACAAATACCTCCCCAATCATCCAAGCCTGAAAACCAACACTAGACCAATCGGGTCTTAATATTTCAAAGAGTTCATTAGCTTTCACTGCTAACTCATTTTGTTGATGAATGATATTAATTAACTGAGAACACACGGAGTCTAATTCATCAAAAGTACCAATACCATCATTGATTTTGGTTTCTAATTCGTTCAGGATATTTGGGTTCATAATCATTACAAAAAACACCAAAACCCTGAAGCGATAGCGCCCAAAGCAAAGAATACTCTGGGCATTTCTATTTAGATAACTTCAACACCAAATGCCAGGGTTTTCACAAACTCATCAAACCGACATTCACGGAGTTTCTTGGTCCATACTTTGCGATCGCCATCCCAATGAAACCTAGCATTACTAGCCAAACTACGAGTTTCATATTCAACCAATGCCTTCAACTCAATCATCGGTGAATTGGAGACAAATATCGCTTGGTTCACTATTTCTGGTAATATCTGTTTACGCCGATTAAAGCATTCCACCAATAACCGGACATCATCACCAGCCCTGTGTACTGTGCTGACACCGATACCCATCCACAAAGCTAAATCAGTGAGTTTGTAACTGTCATTTTTAGCAGGATAACCCCAATCAAAATCCTTCATGGCACATAACCAATCAGGAGTAAAATTAGTCCATGAAAAATCATCATCAATCAATAGTTTATCTACTAATGGTGCATCAAATTCAGCATTAAAAGCAACTGTTTGACACTCCCCGCTCTAAAGAGACGGGGATTCTTAAGATTTTACAATCCTAATATCTTGTTTGCACAAGTTCCCAAACTCAACACGGTTGCACAAAAGTGCGTGCTGATATCTTTTGGGCGTTTAGCTGTTAAACAGCAAGTTTCGCGGAGTCCCCACGTACTATTTTGAAAGCTCTATCTCTAATTGTTTTGGCAGCACTAATATCGGCGTGTTCGTGATACCCACATTCAGTACAAATGAATTTTTCACCATCACGGTTTGACTTATCAGTATGCCCACAATTTCTGCATTCTTGACTGGAGTATTTAGGATTGATTTTAATGATAACTTTTCCTTGCTTTACAGCGAGATACTCAATTTTTAAAATCAAATCACTCCAACTTGCGTCAGAGATAGAACGGTTTAACCCCTTTTTTCTAGATTGTCCATTATTTAAAAATCTCCCAGTTTTTTCATCGGTTTTGACTTGACAACGCTTCAACATACCAGAGATATTTAAATCTTCTAAAGCAATAGCATCAACCTTTCTAGAAACTATTGTCTTAGCAACATTCCATTGATAAGCTGTTCGTTTATCTGTAATCTTTTTGTGAAAACGTCCTACATTATTAGCTGCTTTTTTACGATTCTTGCTGCCTTTGACTTTACGATTAACCCGTCGCTGTCTAATTTTTAAGGTGCGTCTAGCTTTTTTGTTGGTTGAGAATCTAGGATTATCAATTTGATATCTGTCGGAGAGATGGACAAGTTTAGTTATTCCTAAGTCACAACCAAGAATAGAATTAACTTCGTTTAGCGGTTTTTTTGCATAGTCTGGTATGGTTTTATCTTCAATCCTAATTGAGACATACCAACCATCTTGACGCTTTCTCAACGTGGCAGCTTTGATAGTAAATCCTGTTGGTATTAAGCGAGAATTGAAAAACCGCATCCATCCCAACTTAGGAAGATAGATTTTACTACCTTGAACTTTTATACCCATTTGATAAGTAAAAGATGTAAAATTACTACGGTTTTTAAACTTAGGAAAACCTCTCCCTTCAAAAAAGTTTTTATAGGCAGTGTCAAGGCGTTTGACGTTTTGCTGTAGGACTGTAGAGTCAATTTCAGCAAACCAAGGTCTAGCTTTTTTTAGATATGGTAATGCCGTTATTTGAATATCACCAGCACTGCGTCGAGGGTTTTTGAGGTTGCCATTCTTATCGGTTTTAGCATCCTTCCACGGTTCTCCACTTGCTCCATTTTTACTAACAAAACAGGTTAGTGGACAAGCTTCTCCCCTAGTCCTAATATCGCAATAGTCGCCTTGAATAAATTGCTGGTTGTATTGAGCTATTCTGTCAGCCAAGCTCCAATTGTAAGTAGACCGGAGCATATCTAGCCACTTATCCATTTTATTGGACTGGCTAATATTAGGACGTAGCTTATATACATAATTTGTTAGCAAATATAAGTCCCTCGTATTGTTGATTGCTCTACTTGATTATGCACTAATTATATACAAAACGGCGAGTTAATATTTTAAAGCTATGGCTAAGTTTTCCCCAGATGAATACAGGCACGAAAGTAATGCAGTATCACTACTGAATTACCACTTTGTATTTATTCGTAAGCGGCGAAAAAAAGTGCTAGTAGGTGCTATTGCACCAGAGGTTACAGCAAATTATCTGTGAGTTGGTTATAGAAAATAGGTGGAAAATTATTGCTATGGAGATTATGCCGGATCATGTCCATCTGATTTAAAACGTGAAGCCGACCGATGATCCATCTAGTATAATGAGAAAAATCAAGGGGGAGCTTTTCATCATCTTAGAAAAGAATTTCCCGAACTTTTAAAAATACCCACGTTATGGACACCAAGTTATTTTGTTAGTACCGCTGGAAATATTTGCACGGAAATGGTCAAGAAATATATTGAACAGCAACGCGATTAACGTCAATGCAGGATTTATCCTGCAACTAGCCTTCATCCCTTGTCTAAAGCACAGATGTGTTCTCCTGAGTCAAACACATCTTCAAGGGTTTTCGGCATTTCTCTTATAAGCTCATAGACTCGTCAACAAATGGATTTTTAGTTGTCAACTCCCAAGCAATGCCATTAACGAACTCTGCGGGGTTTTCTGTCACTGGTAATAATGCTGAAACACTACAAATCGCCCCGGTTTCCCTGATATTCTCACCAACTTGATACAAAGTTGCTGCAATCTCACATACCTTTGCATCATTAATATCGGTGGTTTCGGTGTCAATAATTAATAGTTTCATTGTCTACTCAGGTGTTTAAATAATCACTTTCTCTAAGCGATAGCACTCCTTAAAAAAAAGACCCAAGGTTTCCCCTGAGTCCTTACTTGTCCGTGAATCCTTAATGACTACTGTTGACTTTCTGGTAATGCCAACTTAGTAGGTGCTGGTAACAAAGCCTTGACGGTTTCATCAAAGCCTAAGCTAGTATCATACTTTTCCAACACCGCAGACATTTTAGTTCTTGTTCCCATAAACAAAGCTGGGAAGTTTTCTTCATCGGGGTGAATGTAAGTCCCTACTTTGCAGCAGAATGACCGATTTTTACCTTCACCTTCCTTAACACCTTTAAACTCCACATCAACAACACACAATGACCGCCATCTATCATCTTTACCACTGGGTTTCTTGTTGAGCATTCTGGCAAATGTCAATTCAGCTTGAGAGTAATACTGTTCCAAAGCTTCTCGTAAACTCCACAGCGATACATTCTTGAATCTGATTCTAATTGGGGTTTCATGGAGAAAATTGTTGGCATTATCTAGAAACATTATTAAATGCTCTGAAACTGCACTCATCATTTTCTTGTCAATTTCTTCAGAATATTCGTCGTACCAACCAATCATTATTCCTTCTAATTCTCGGTTATCTTTCAAATCAGTTTTATATCTCAAATAGGGACGCACATTACCCAAGATTATCATTCTAGCATTGGTAATAAATAATCCTTTCTCAACACCACCTGATAAATCCTTTTCAACTATTTCGGGAGTTCCAAACCATCCAGCTTTTGCTAAACTCTTTTCAGGAATGAATAACCCGGCCA
>NZ_VIKZ01000100.1:0-3887 GCF_009711985.1 Dolichospermum sp. UHCC 0260
GGTGGGCGAGTCCCACCCTACTTTTAGTTTTCTGGTTCGATACCTAATGCTCTTAATTGTGCAGCTAGTCTTTCAGCACGCTGTGTTTCCTGTTCTGCGCGTTGTTTTTCTTGTTCTATCTCTTGTCGTTTTTGTTCTACTAACTCTGAACTCCACAACAATAAATTTCCCTGTTCGTCCCACCATCTTAACCATTTACCAGTTAAGTTTTCTCTTGTCCCTTCCCACACTCCCAGATAAAGATTCATTTCTTCTATCCAGTAAAGTTGGTTTTCGTGAGGATTTTGCAAAGTGTACAAACCTGTATTAGAGTTTAGCTGGTAAAATTCTAAACTACCGTTATCGGGTTCAAAAATAGCGTAATTGGGTATTTTTAAGATTTTTTCATAGAAAAACCATTTTCCAGGGGGATAAGTTGGTTTAATGGAATATTCTGTTCCGTCTGTATCAGAAATAAATTCCATAACGATAACTGGAATATCTCCCTGGAGTTGGGGTGTATAACTACGAAAGACTTCTTTTTTAGTGCCGCGAATTTCCGGGATATAAGCCCAATCAGGAGCTTTAATGACAATTTTGCCATTTACGGTGGCACAGATACCGTAGTTAGTCGTTGTGAGGCAACTGGGGGGAAGTTTACCAGCTAGTTGGAGGCTTTCAGTCAGGGCAGAGGCTTGGGCTGGTTGATAGATGTTGTCCACTGGATCATCTGGGAGAATGTAATCATCGGGTAGTTTTTCCCAAGTGATTTGGTATGCTTGGGTAGCAATGATCATGATGGGTTTTCCTGTATTCAGGTTGTAAATTCTAGTTTAACCAGTTATTGCCATTACAGCATTTATTATTGTTCATTTAACCATCCTTATAAATTAGAAATTTTACTAAAATAATTAATTGCCAAACGAAGTTTAGTAATGGGTTTAACCCTTTCCACCTGTAGCACGTTTGATGACAATTTGCTGTATCATCCTTATCTTTAGCAGCTATTAAAGGATAAAAATCAATTATGGTTGGAGGTTGTATTTTTAACATGATATTTTACCTATCTCTAACTCTTAATTAACCAGCATTTATATTTTTTATTATAACTAAGGGACTTCCAAATAAAAAAAATACTCAACAACCTAATGCAAAAATCTCTCAAACCCTTATTCCTCTGTGTCCTCTGCGCCTCTGTGGTTCGTTAATCAGGATAATTTATTTCTTGAAAGTCCCTAAAATTCTTAACTTATAATTACATTAATTGATGCTTGGATAATTATTTATAATTCACTATTACACAAATAAAGACTTATAACTTAAACCCCTCTCCACAACTGGAAAGGGGTTAATTGTCACTACTGAAAACTCAATTCCAGCAATCCTTAATAAGCATTTTGTAACTCATAAAAATCAGGTGAGATGTAATCTTTACGTAAAGGCCAACCTACCCAATCTTCTGGCATCAAAATCCGTTTTAAGTTAGGATGACCTTCATAGATGATGCCATACATATCATAGCTTTCCCGTTCTTGCCAGTCTGCTGTTTTCCAAATCCAGTAAACTGAAGGCAAAGAGGGATTTTCTCTGGGTAAAAACACTTTCACCCTGATTTCTTCAGGACGGTCAGCATTATCACTAACTTTAAGTAAATGATAAACACTTACCAATTCTTCTCCTGCACCTAAGTCAATTCCTCCCTGAAATTGGAGATAATTAAACCCATAGGCATACAAAGCTGTAGAAATAGGCAGTAGAAAATCTGCGGGGACTTTAATTATTTCTACTCCGTTAGCGTCAAGTTCTAGAAACTCATGGAAAAAGCCATTTGACCCTAACCATTGGGAAACTTTACCGGGTTTAACTAGAGGTGCTTCCGCTACGGGAACTGGTTTGGATTCTTCTTCAGCCACGTGCTTGTTCCTCCTTCTGTGTCTTTGCTGTCAACAATCCTGGGGGTACAGCCATACCAATTGCTTCCGTCAATTCTTTGGGGGGATTGAAGCGGGTTTCTGACTGCATATATTTACCAGTTAATATTTCGGGAACTGGCTTCATATTATGAGTTGTACTGTAGTAGCGGTGAACTTGCTTGATGTTATCCCGTTCCTGCATAGACTCGTTGGCAATTTTTTTCCGCAGTTTAATAATTGCGTCAATAATCGCTTCTGGACGGGGAGGACAACCAGGCAAATATACATCTACAGGAATCAGCTTATCAACTCCGCGCACTGCGGTAGGTGAGTCAACGCTAAACATTCCCCCAGTAATTGTACAAGCGCCCATGGCAATCACATACTTGGGTTCGGGCATTTGTTCATAAAGACGCACCAATTGGGGAGCCATCTTCATGGTAATTGTTCCCGCAGTGATGATTAAATCGGCTTGTCGGGGGCTACAACGAGGAATTAACCCAAAACGGTCAAAGTCGAAGCGAGAGCCGATTAATGCCGCAAATTCAATGAAGCAGCAAGCTGTACCAAACAGTAAAGGCCACAAACTAGAAAGTCGCGCCCAGTTGTAAAGGTCATCAACGGTGGTTAAAATGACGTTTTCTGACAGTTCATGGGTAACTGTCGGCCGTTGAATGGGGTTGATGATTTGTTCTTTGTCTGGGGTGATGATATTAGAATTTAAGACCATTCCAAAGCTCCTTTGCGCCATGCGTAAACTAAGGCGATGATAAGAATCGAAATAAAGACTAGGGCTTCGATAAATGCCAATAAACCCAAACGGTTAAATGCAACTGCCCAAGGATACAAAAATACTGTTTCTACGTCAAAGACAACGAAGACCAGAGCAAACATATAGTAACGAATGTTGAACTGAATCCAAGCTCCGCCAATGGGTTCTAGTCCGCATTCGTAAGTTGTGCGTCTTTCCAGACTGTTACCAGTGGGTCTAAGAATTTTTGAGGCTGACAGTGCTAGGACTGGAACTAGGCTACACAGGAGAAAAAAGCCTAGAAGGTACTCGTAACCGCTAAGAACAAACACAATGTTTTTCTACCGCTAATGGTGTAAGGGAATAAGCTATCAGTTATCAGAGTTATAGCTTGACAGGCGTTTACTGATAACTGTTCACTGCAATATATGGATCATGTTCTTTTACATTATATCTTTTAGGGCTTTCTCGAATTTGTATTGAGATCCCTGACTTTTCTAAAAAGTCGGTGATCTCAGTATATTTGAATCCTTTTGATTATTAACCTCAGTTTCTAAGCACTTATAAACAAATCGAACTATTTATACTCAACACGGCTTAATCATTTGATTCTGTGGGTAAGGGTTTAGCACTGCTAAACCCCTACAAATCTAGGTTTTTCGTAATTTTGTCAAAGTCCATGTCCCAACCGTTTTGGTTAATTAACAGTAGGAAGTTTGACTTGCTGAATATCCTCTAAACAATCACAAAATGATTGACATTCAATGTTCCGGTTAAACCCGTAACTTCAATAATGGCATCATTAGCCGCATTAAACCCTGCTGTTGCATCATTAATGGCAACAAAGGTTTTTTGTCCAAAACTGAATTGAGCCGCAAAATTTGACCCAAAGGCTGCCGCAGTTAATTTTGCTACGATACCAGCAGCATCCAGGGTATTAACTGCGCCCACATTCACAAATCCGGCTCGTGCGGTAGAAACACGGAATAAATCATTACCTGTGGTGGCGTTGAAGTCAGTAATCACATCAAAGTTAGCTAAGAGAGAATCAGTAAGATTTTGGTAAACAAATTTGTCACTTCCTAAACCACCAGTTAGAGTATCTTTACCACCCCCACCAGTGAGAATATCATTATTTGCACCACCAACGAGGAAATCATTACCACTAGTACCTGTCAAAGTCAGACTAGAGGGATTACCAATCACACCATCACTATTAGCATCTATGCCAAAGTTAGTTTCTT
>NZ_VIKZ01000101.1:0-3708 GCF_009711985.1 Dolichospermum sp. UHCC 0260
TGCCTTTGCGCCTTTGCGTGAGACAATTTATTTATCATCCCTTCTCCACCAAACCCTCCAAAACCTGCTGCAAATCACTCGTCAACTCAGCCACAGATTGTCTAGCAGCAACCCGACTACCTTTATAAACTGGATAACGTTCAGAAACAGAAATTGGTGTACCCACAGTTATCTTCACCTGCTGCTTACCCAATTGTGGACGATTTAAAGGAATATTCCCCTTAATTTTATTCACCATATCCCATAAAAGTAAAGTCATTTCTGCAAATCTTTCCACCGTTGGTTTTTCGCGGATATAAATCCCAGAAACAGCTACAAAACTCTCAACTAACCTCATGTGCCACATCCGAAAATATGCTTCCTCAGCAATTCTAGCTCCCAAACTTTTATCAATAGATGATAATAATTTAATATCCTTAAAATCTTCCCTAAATATATAATTCCAACCTGCTTGTTCTACCCGTCTACATCTATCATTCCAATTTCCTCTAGATGGTAAATCAAAATATTGTTCAGCAATAAATAAAGCGATATTCATTACAGCTTGTAACCGATAAGCTAAAGCCTCATTTCTATCTGTAATTTCCCCATTAGTAATCTTTTCATCTGGCAATGTTTGATGATAAAATTTAGTATAAAATTGCTCCATTACCGATAATAAATGTTCAGCTAACCCTAATAATCGGGGATAAAGCGCAGCAAAAGAAGCCTCAGTTTTCTCTTGATTCCCAGATAAACCACTAGCTGCCTCTAATTCAGTTAATAAATTTGCTATATTATCCCAAGGTTCATGGACATAACTATATTTAATTCCTATTGGTAAAATTAAGACTTCCTCATCTCTTCCCGCTTTTTGCAAATCTTCCGCACACCAAAAACCCATCTGTGCGATACCCGGTTCTAACGGACTAATAATCTCCGATAAACCATTTGTAGCACCTTCTGGCGCAGCAGCCATGGGAAACTTACCATTAATATACAAATCCCGCGCGGAACGCAACCCAGTCCAATCGGCTTTACCGCGTTGAATCGGAGTTCCCCCCAAGTGAGAAATTACCCAACCAACTTGAGAACCAGCCCAGAGAGGAATTCCCCGATCATAGATAAAATGGGCATGAAGTGGATATTGTAGCTGTGTACCCCCAACTCGTGCTACTTTAGGCAAGATTTGGGACAGTAAATAAGTTAAACAAAGAGGGTCTGCTGTTTGAGGATGACGAAACGCCAACATAAACCGGATTTTACCATCCTGAAACCGCTGATAACAATCCGCCAAAGTTTCAACATTGTTTGCTTCAATGTTGCTAATGGGTGTTTTCCACCGAATCCAGTCAGGTAGAACTAAATGTACCAACTTTAACAACAAAGGGTTAAAAGCTGGCGGAATAAATTCTAAAGGTGGTTGTGCTTGATACATTGCTTCCGACAAGGTAATTATCTCCTCAAGTTACATGAAAACATTTTAGTAGGACTTACGCAAGATTCATGGAATAACGAACCACAGAGGCACAGAGGTCACGGAGAAATGCGGATTTGGGAGATATTTTGCATAAGTCCTGTTTAGAAGTAAGTGATTTTAAAAGTTAGTAAGTAAAGGTAAAAACAATGCGATTATCACAAATGTTATTTGTTACGCTACGGGATGATCCTGCTGATGCGGAAATCCCTAGCCATAAATTGTTACTCCGTGCTGGTTATATCCGTCGCATTGGTAGTGGGATTTATGCTTATCTTCCCCTAATGTGGCGGGTTTTGCAAAAGGTTTCCCAAATTGTCCGGGAAGAAATGAATGCTACCGGCGCACAAGAATGTTTATTACCGCAGTTACAACCTTCTGAATTATGGCAGGAATCGGGACGCTGGGACACCTATACTAAGGCTGAAGGAATTATGTTTTCTTTGGTTGATAGAAGAGAACAACAATTAGGACTAGGACCAACTCATGAGGAAGTAATTACTACTGTTGCCCGTGATATGATTCGTTCATATCGTCAATTACCTGTACATTTATATCAACTACAAACTAAATTTCGTGATGAAATTCGTCCTCGTTTCGGTTTAATGCGCGGACGAGAATTTATCATGAAAGATGGTTATTCTTTCCATGCTGATGAAGAAAGTTTGAAAAAAACTTACCAGGAAATGTACACTGCTTATAGTAATATGTTGCGTCGTTCTGGTTTGGCTTTTCGGGCTGTGGAAGCTGATTCTGGGGCGATTGGTGGTTCTGGTTCGACGGAATTTATGGTGTTAGCAGATGCAGGAGAAGATGAAGTTCTCTACACTGAAGATGGTAAATATGCCGCAAACGTAGAAAAGGCAGTTTCTTTACCAGCAGATGCGGAAACTTCACCTTTTACAACTTACGAAAAACGGGAAACTCCGGGAACAGAAACTATAGACAAAGTTTGTAATTTATTGAAATGTTCTCCTACCCAAATTGTCAAAAACGTTTTATATCAAATTGTATATGATAACGGTTTAACTGTTTTGGTGTTGATAAGTATTCGCGGAGATCAGGAAATCAATGAAGTTAAATTACAAAATGAATTAACTAAATTAGCTCCTGAATTTGGTGCTAAAACTATCCTAACTTTAACTGTACCAAATGCCGAAGCCCAAGAAACGTGGAAAGCTAAATCTTTACCTTTAGGTTATATCGCACCAGATGTTAGTGATGATTATATTGCGGTCAATAAACAGGTAAATTCTCAGTTTGTGCGGTTGGTGGATAAAACCGCTGTGGAGTTAAAAAACTTTGTCACTGGTGCAAATGAAGCTGGTTTTCATGTAGTTGGCGCAAATTGGGGTGAGCAATTTAAGTTACCTGCACTAACCGTAGATATTCGTAAAGCAAAATTAGGCGATCGCTCCCTCCACGACCCAAACCAAAGCCTACAGACAGCTAGAGGCATCGAAGCTGGTCACATCTTCCAACTGGGGACAAAATACTCTCAAGCGATGGGTGCAACTTATACCAATGAACAAGGGGAAGAAAAGCCTTTAGTTATGGGTTGCTATGGTGTTGGCGTGTCTCGGTTAGCACAATCAGCCGTAGAACAATCCTATGATAAAGATGGCATAATTTGGCCAGTAGCGATCGCACCATATCACGCCATTATCACAATTCCTAACATTAAAGATGCCCAACAGATCGCCGTCGCCGAAAAACTTTACACAGAACTGAACAAAGCAGGGGTAGAAACGTTATTAGATGACAGAGATGAACGTGCAGGAGTTAAATTCAAAGATGCAGACTTAATCGGGATTCCCTTTAGAATAGTGACGGGAAGAGCGATTACAAATGGTAAAGTTGAAGTCGTAAAACGCGCAAATCGTGAATCTCAAGAAATTGTCATTGAGGAAGTCATCAATACATTGCAACAATGGATTAATGAGGCAATAGAACGTTAAAATTCAACTCTTGTGGGGTGGGCATACTATGGCTAACGCCACGCTGCGCTATCGACAAGCTCAGTACAAGTCTTGCCCGCCATCATCATAGATCATTTTCACTCAAACCGGCAATTTTTAAGTAAGTAGGCTGAGAAAAACCAAAATGTGTCAAGAAAAGTAAAATCGCCCAAAACTTCTTCACTCTTGCATGAGTGCCTCTTTCCTGTTTCCTTGCCATAACGACAATAATTTTTAACGCCAACCTACTTAATAGATTTAGGGTAGTATTAGATATACCTGTAAATACGCAAT
>NZ_VIKZ01000102.1:0-3677 GCF_009711985.1 Dolichospermum sp. UHCC 0260
CCGTACAGTTGTTATGGGAAAGAAAAATATTCCCTGTTCCCTCTTTCAAACAATTTCCAAAATTGTTGTCTCAGGTACTTGCCATTTGAAGAAAAGAGTGATAAGTTATATTTGTGTGTGAGGAGAAAATTTAAAAAGCGTCTGGGGTGGAAACACGGCAACACTCCCAGGCGCTTTTTAATGTCAAAAATTTTTCTATAGCCAATAATCAACAAAACAGTAGAGATACTGGAAACTAAATGCTCGCTATCTATGCAAAACAGAGAATTCCAGAAATGTTTCGGCAATGATCTAATATTTTGGCAATTTGGCAGATAACTATTTTAGTTTAGAGCTTTAATTGAATATCAACAGGGTAAATAAGAAAGCTGAAAAGTTATTGATGTCAGGGTTTTCCCAGTGCTAGAGACTTCTAGACCAGATCAAAAGTGGTAGATGCGGTGCTGTCAAACTGACCATAAATATGGCGACATTCAAATTATAGCCACTGCTAACAGCTATTGGCTAAGGATCGCAAAGAAAATATAAATTAATTGAATTGACTGGTTGCCTAATGAATAAACGGAATGATTCAGTACAAAATTGCCATGTCTGAGTACAAGTTAACTTGAAAATAGTTGGATTTTGAAAAAAGGATGAAAAATTAATATTTTAGGGCTTAATCACGAAGCATTTGGGAGATAATAGCATCAGCTTGTAATCTCTTGTAAGTCAAGTGAACTAGGTTAGCTTCATCTGATTGTCCACAAACATAGCAAGCTAGACTCAAGGCATCTAATAACATTAAAGTAGTAACGCCTTCCGCTGCTAAAGATGATATATACTGAGAAACGCCTTTAGCACAGGTTTCTGCTGGCATCAGTACCAGTAGCAACCGTAAACAATCGGCTGATGCCATCATTCCGTCTAATTCATGAGTCTGGGTGGCTAATTGAACAATTCCCAAAACGATTTGATTGGGGGAAATACCTTCCTTCATCAGTAGGCTAAAGAAGGAAGTTAAATGACATGGAGTGCTGTGATCAAGTTTAATATTCATAGTGCTTATTAAAATCAGTGTAACAATAATCGCAGATTTTTTGACTAATCCGGAAAAATCTCAAAAAAGTTTTCGGGTTTTTTTCGGGTTTTTACGTCACATTCTAGAACCTTTTAACAGATAGCACCCCAATTTGTCAACTTGAGTTTTGATCAATCGCTGTACATTCGGCAACTCACAATTTAACTGATCGTTTTGTATCCCTTGATGCTGTAAATCAGTAAATTGTTCCTCTGCCATCATTTTTACATCTTTTAACATCAAACCGGCGAGTAATTTTTGTGCTACCCCTAAATAAACTGTTTTTGATAGCCTATTTTTAACTGAAATTGGTAGCTTATGTAACCGATAGTAGGCATTGAATGATGTAATATAGACAAAATAGGGTTTTGTTTGTCTTTTATTAATGAGGTACAGTAGAGAGTTAGATAATAAATTCTAATATCTTTACTTGATGTTGACAGCCAATGAGGTTAAAGGTAACTTACATCTAATGGTTCTGGATGTAAACGCCTGAAACCGGGAAAAAATAATTAGGAAATTGACATATACAATAATAACTTGAGCCTATGTCATACTAATCAGTATGGCTGTGATCTTGATCAATACTTTCTCATCTTTTAATCAATACCTTCACCAAATTGGAAAAAGCTTTGATTTGTAGGTTAGGTTGTTCACAGTAGCGTGTCCGAGGCATCAACCATAATTCAATAAATGCGTTGAGTTGCGCTGTTTCTTAACCCAAGCTGCAAAAAATGGCGAATGTATGGCTGATATCTCGACTTTGAACAATAGACGAAGTAGATGCTGGCATTTTTGGTAGCATAATAGTAGATTAAAGCAGTAACTATATTTTTTAGAGAAAAATCTGTATGGCAAGCTACCTAGAAGCCCAGTCTCCAGATGAGTTGTTGACTGAACTTATTGAAGACACCACAACCCCAAACCATGTGGAAGTAATTGAAAATGTGATTGATAGTCTAGCACAAGATCAAAGTGCAATGGTTAGTCATGCTGCCGAGGGTGGATATCTGTGGAAATTCCAATATGGCAGTATAGAAGTATTTGTGCAATTGACGGGAATTACTGATGAAGATACAATTACGGTTTGGTCTGCGGTACTGAAGTTACCGGCTAAAAATGAACCAAAATTGACACGATATTTGTTAGAGATGAATTGTGTGAGTACCTTTGAAGCCCGGTTCGGGATTATTGATAATCAGGTGGTTGTGATTTCTACACGCACTTTAGCGGAGTTGTCACCAGGGGAAGTTTCTCGGATCATTACTATCGTTGCTAGTATTGCTGATGATAATGATGAATATCTGCAATCTGAGTTTGGTACAGTTTAAGTTTCCAGAATTTTAGTTTAGGGATGTGATATTTAATGCCGGATCAGCAGGTGTGGCGACTTATGCCGATTTTAGCAGCCGCTGGTGATGTTCAGATGGCTATAGACCGCTGGTTATTAGCACAGCATGAGTCAGGAAAACATCCGCCAACTTTACGTTTTTATACTTGGTCGCCACCCGCAATTTCTTTAGGTTATCATCAACGTCAATATCCCGAATTTTGGCAAAATTTAAGGTGGAAAGGTGAAAAATTGGCTTTGGTGCGCCGTCCTACAGGTGGTAGGGCTGTTTTACATCAAGGTGATTTAACTTACTCTGTGGTCACGTCTGGACTGAGGGGAAATCGGTTAGATGTGTATGGGCAGATTTGTGAGTTTTTGATTCAAGGATGGCGATCGCTCGATATAGAATTGTACTATGGTCAAGCTGGACGCGGTTATATTCACAATCCTAATTGTTTTGGGACTGCGACAGGTGCAGATTTAGTTTTAGCAGATGGTTCTAAACTGATTGGTAGCGCTCAATTAAGGAAAGGTGACGCAGTTCTTCAGCATGGTTCTATGCGATTGAATCCAGATGCAGATTTATTTGCAAAGGTATTTAATCAAGAGTTTTTTCATCCTATCCAATTTCCAGAAACTATCAATCAAGAAACAATAATTAAGGCTTTAATAGCCGCAGCTTGTGATTGTTTTGCTATGGAAATAGAGGTAATACCTTTGTCTCAAGATGAGTGGAATTTGATTTTGGCAAATTGTTGATTAGGGTAGGTTTTTATTCTACCCTATATTTTTTTCTCACGCCAAGACGCAAAGCAAGAAAGATATTAATTGCAGGCTGTAAGTCTATTTTAGTTTTTATCTTTAGTATGATGTTTACAAAAGAGTTTTTGTGCATGGCTAGGAACTGTCAAGGATGGAACGGGTATATTCAGAAACATAAGTTATCTAGTTGTCTAAAATATGATACAGATAAATCTCCTTCTCTGGTGGAATTTATCTAATATCTGGATGAAATTTTTTCCAAAAGCATATTAATTTTTAGCGTGACTAAAGGTATTTAATCCCGCTAACAAATATGAAATAGCTGACTATATAATTAATTTTTGAGAATTGCTTGGTATTATATTATATTGTAAATGTAACTTTTTCTGAGAATCAATCAAACTATGAATACAATATAATCACTTGCCACGGAATTGTGAATACTGTAGTATTTAATATCTCGGTGATTAATTTAAATAGCTCTTTAAGAATGGGTTAAAAAAACAAAAACTAAAATAGGCA
>NZ_VIKZ01000103.1:0-1199 GCF_009711985.1 Dolichospermum sp. UHCC 0260
AAACAGGAAATAAGCACTAAGGTTATCGCTGTCCAGATGTGTCTAGACTTTGGTAATTTTGGGTAAGTTTTATAGAACGGATATCTCTCTAGATAATCTGCTAATATCAAACAGCTACCCTAACATCCAATCACGCTTCTGCAAAAAATCACCACTGGATAGGGAAAATTGTTATGAACAGCAAAAACCCCATGTTCTCAAATCTGGCTTTAAAAAGTGCCATTTTCTTGTCACCCTTACTGCTATCAACGGCTTTTATCAGTGGGTATTCTGTGCCATCTGCTACTGCTCAGATACTATCAAATCAGGAACGGGAAGAATTAGCGCGACTGCGACAAGAAACCAGAACTCAAAAACAAGTTCAATCTGATTTTGAACGGGCTTTTACTCGCACGAATACTTTGCTTAATATCTGGTTGACTATTTTAAGTTTATTTCCTGTGGCCTTAATTGCCATGTTATGGTTTTTTCGTCGAGCAGTAATCAGAGAAATTGTCGAACGAGCAATGCAGCAAATTCAAGGAATTGAAAATTTGCAAACTCAATTAACTACGGTTCAAGCAGAAGCAAAAAAACTGATTCAAGCATCTAAAAATACTACTCAAGAATTAGCACAAGAAGTTAATACACTTAAACAAAAGATTCATGGTGAGGAAGAAAATTTATCTATTCTTTTATCTGATTTACCCAAATCAAAACAAGAGTTTTTAACAGCTTTGGAAATTGAAGTTAAATCTGCTCAAGAGAATATTAGTAATTTAGAGTTTAGATTAAATACTCAACTAGAACAATTAACCTTATCTGCTCAACAGCAAAAAATTACAATTGACAATATCAAAAAGTTAGAATTTGAGTTATTTTCTCAATTTACCCAACTCAAGTCAGAAGTAGAAAATCAAAAAGATATCGCTGTTAGTGATATTGAACAATCTCGCGCTGATTTGATATCTCAATTTCAAGAGTTAGAGTCGGAAACTCAACAACAGAAATTTCATACTGTTGAGAATTTAGGGAAATTACAATCAGAATTTAATAATGAATTATCTCAATTTCAATTAGATGTTAAAAATCAAAAAGATATAGTTATAGGTAATATCGAAAACCTGAATAATATATTTAAGTCAGACATTACTGAATTAAAAACTGATACCCAAGTTAAAAAATATCAATTACTTGAGGATTTTGGTAAATTACAAAGC
>NZ_VIKZ01000103.1:1591-3676 GCF_009711985.1 Dolichospermum sp. UHCC 0260
GATGCTCAACAATGTAAAGATATAATTCTCAAAGAGTTAGCGGAAATTACACCTACTTCAACACCAGAAAAAGCACCAGAACCATTACAACCAGAAGTTTCTATTGATGATTATATCAAACAAGCAGAAATGCTATTTTTAGAAAAACGCCATGAAGATGCTTTAGCTGTTTACGAACAACTCATTAAAATTCAACCTGAAAATCCAGAAAATTGGCTGAAACGGGGGATAATTCTCAATCGTCTAAAACGCTATAAAGATGCTATAGCTTCCTATAATCAAGCCATTAAAATCAATCCTGAATATCATCAAGCTTGGTGTGATATTGGTGTGGCTTGTGGAAATTTAGGAAAACATCAAGAGGCTTTTAACTGTTTTGATAAAGCTACTAAAATTAAACCTGATGATGGAGTTGCTTGGGTAAATCGTGGTTTATCTTTGCTAGAATTAGAACGTTATGAAGATGCAGTTACTTCTTTTGATAAAGCTCTAGAATTTCAACCCAATTCTCCTAAAGTCTGGGATAAACGGGGTTACACTTTGGTAATGTTGGGAGAAGATGATCAAGCAATTATCAGTTTTGATAAAGCATTAGAAATTAAATCTGATTATCCTAGCGCGTATTATCATAAAGCTGCCTGTTATGCACTCCAAAGAAAGGTGGAATTAGCTTTGGAAAATCTGCAAAAAGCTATGGAATTTAATCCCAGTTATCGAGAAGATGCTGCAACTGATATTGATTTTGATGACATTAAAAATGAGCCAGATTTTCAAACATTAATTCAGGGTTAATGTTAGAAAACCTACTGTGTTGGGTAACATACGTCAACCCAACCTTGTATCTTAGAGGTAGATGACATTGAGAACCAAATTTATATAGTACGAAGTTACTATACTCGTGTTTGGCTGTCAACTACCACAGGAAATTGGTGGAAATCTACCCTGCGGTACTAGCTTTTCTGGCGCAAAAAATCAACAATTGTTCTTTCTTGACTAATTAATCTAGAAGATTTAAGATATACTTTCTTTTAAAGCATAATGCAGTTAGTTAAGACGCATATTTTTGTGACTTTTAATTGAGTTTCCACTCCTTTTTTACCTATGACAATCACACTGACTATTCCCGGAATGGCTTGTTCTGCTTGTGCTAGTAATATAACCAAGGCAGTTAAAGCTGTTGATGCTAATGCTATTGTGGAAGCTGATCCTCAAACCAAGTTTGTCAATGTAGATACTCAAGCTTCAGAAACTGCTATTAAAGAAGCTTTGACTGCTGCTGGTTATCCTCCTGCTTAAAATCAAATCCCCGATTTCTTTGAGAAGTCGGGGATTTTGTTATTTCGGCTGAATATGATGGGAAATTTGGAAATTATTTCTCCTTTATATTTATATTCTGTCTAATTTCTTCAACACTTAATTTTAAAACTTGTGCAATTTGTTCTATAGTTAACCCCAATCCTATCAAACCGGGAACTGTTTCTAATTTAGCTTCTTCCCGTCCTTCTTCTTTTGCTTCTTGATAAAATCGGGTTTGTTTTAACTCACTTAATCCAAACATGGCTTCTATTTCCTCCCTATTCATTCTCGGAAACTTGTAAATTAAAATCGTCTCGATGATTTGCAATACTTGTTGCTGTTGAAGTTGAGAATTTACCTCTTGTTTAGTTCTATTGATTAATTCTCTAGCTTGAGTAATTGCCTTATCGTCCTTAGCGATGATTAGTTTTATTGTAGCAATACCAATGGGTAAAGATGTTGTTTCTCCTAATTCATCGAGATAAATAACTCTAACCCGCTGACTAGTGAAGAATTCTTGATAATGCTGAATATCTCTTGTATCTATGCTGCGAGTTGGATAGATAACTACAGCATTCCAGCGATTTTTGGGTTTGTTTTGACGAATGTAAAGAAATATTTCGGCAAAGAGTCTATCGTAGAGATCCTCATCTAATTGAAATTGGACTTCTAAAAAGTAAATAGGGTTATCTATGCTTTGGTTAGGTAAGAAAACTCCATCTATTCTGAAGGCTGTTTGTTTAACTTCAACTGATGAAAATTGATAACTTTCGGCTAATTGGGGAGAGC
>NZ_VIKZ01000104.1:0-3311 GCF_009711985.1 Dolichospermum sp. UHCC 0260
CAACTTTGTACCTCATAAGAGCGGAAACCGCTGTATTTGCTTTTGGATTATTCAGAAGTAAAAAAGCCGTTGTCCAAATTCCTATATGGGTTTTTATCCTTACCTGCATTGTTGAAGTTTTACAACTTTGGCATCCACCAATATTAGAAGCCATCCGTGCTACCTTAATAGGTAAGTTATTATTGGGGACTACCTTCGCGTGGTGGGGTTTTCCTGATTATCTCATAGGTTCTATTTTTGGTTGGTTGTGGTTAGAAAAACTTCAAAAAATAGATAATGCAAAAAAGAGTAAAAGTTAAACCAAATTCTAAACAGCAAAAGATTGAAGAATTAGCAGATGGTAGTTTAATTGTATATCTCAAATCACCACCAGTAGATGGTAAAGCTAATGAGGAATTAATTAAATTACTAGCCAAAAAATTTGATGTTTCCAAATCCTCTATCAGAATTAAATCTGGGACAACATCTCGACAAAAGGTAATTGAAATTGATGGAATTTAGGAAAATTACCAATGACCAATTACCAATCACCAATTATCAATTACCAATTACCAATTACCAATTACCAATTACCAATCACCAATGACCAATTACCAATTACCAATGACCAATTACCAATTACCAATGAGTGTTGGTTCAATATTTTGGCTTCTGAACCCACGTTTTAAGAGTTTTACGCCAAATTCAATCAATTTTTGACCAATCAGCCAGAGAAGAATCGCACCAACAACTTTCAGTCCAAAAGTAGTTAACAGTTCGGCAATAACTTTACTAATCTGTTGGAAATCCATAAATTATGCTTTTTTGTATTTTTAACACAATCAAGATAAAGCTAATTTTAGCAAAAAGAGATAGAGATAATTTTTAGTTGCATGAATCCTAACTAAATTGTGTTCAAGCCATGTTGATTAAAAAAATTAACCACTCTATTTGGCACAATTGCTAGGTATGATATTTTATCTGCAAACATTTACCCAGTAAAACCTGACTATGACTCAAAACTACCGCATTACCCTACTACCTGGAGATGGCATTGGTCCCGAAATTATGTCCGTAGCAGTGGACGTGCTGAAATTTGTCGGTAAAAGCTTTGATTTTTCCTTTGAATTTTCCACAGCTTTAATTGGTGGTGCTGCTATTGACGAAACCGGCGAACCACTACCCGCTGTTACCTTAGATATGTGCCGCAATAGCGATGCCGTCTTACTCGCTGCTATTGGTGGTTACAAATGGGATTCTCTCCCCTCAAATTTACGCCCAGAAGCAGGTTTATTGGGGTTGCGGGCTGGTTTACAACTATTTGCTAATTTACGTCCTGCGAAAATTCTCCCCCAGTTAATTGACGCTTCCACCTTGAAACGAGAGGTTGTAGAAGGAGTAGATATTATGGTGGTGCGGGAACTCACCGGCGGGATTTATTTTGGTAAACCCAAAGGCATTTTTACAACAGAAACCGGAGAAAAACGCGGTGTAAATACGATGGTTTACACAGAATCAGAAATTGAACGCATTGGCCGCGTAGCTTTTGAAACAGCGCGGAAACGAGGTGGTAAACTCTGTTCAGTGGATAAAGCCAATGTGTTAGAAGTATCTCAATTATGGCGGGAAAAAATTACACAACTTTCCTCAGAATATACTGATGTTGAGTTATCTCACTTGTATGTAGATAATGCCGCCATGCAATTAGTCCGCGCTCCCAAACAATTTGATACAATTGTTACAGGAAACTTATTTGGTGATATTCTCTCTGATGCTGCGGCAATGCTCACAGGTAGTATAGGAATGTTACCTTCTGCTAGTTTGGGGGCTGATGGTCCCGGTGTCTATGAACCAGTTCATGGTTCAGCCCCGGATATTGCCGGACTTGATCAAGCCAACCCCTTAGCACAGGTTTTAAGCGCCGCCATGATGTTGCGTTATGCTTTAGACCAAGCAGCAGCAGCAGACTTAATTGAAAATAGCGTGTTACAAGTTTTAGAACAAGGTTATCGCACAGGAGATATTATGTCCCCAGGAATGAAACTTGTCGGTTGTCGAGCTATGGGCGCAGCACTAATGGAAATTCTGCAATTAAAATCACGTTAAAGTGTAAATCTGGAAGTTTTACTATTTATTGTGAAAACTTTCAGATACACTAAAAGCAAATCTGTAAATCTCAATATAAAAGCCAATTGTGTACGCTTTACAACAAGAACAGGCAAACTTTACCCACTCCAAAAAGCATCCTTCTTTGATTGATCCTACTGTAATTAGAGCAGCTAGTCACATCTACTATACCTACTGTGAAGTCCATCCAGAAATAGTAGGAAAAGCTACAGGAGTAGCAATTAGTCGGGTAACTCATCGGGGTAAAGTGATTTTTACTAAGTACCCAGTGTTATTACCACAGGAATGTTTTGTGCCGTTGAATCAAATTGAGTCCTATATGTATTAGTCAACTGACAACTGACAAATAATAATATGGACATTTTAATGAATATTTCAGCCAGTATCATTGTCTTTGTTTTGGGTGCATCTCTGGGTAGTTTTATTAATGTTGTGGTTTATCGGCTACCCGCTGGCTTATCAGTGCTGTGGCCACCTTCTCGCTGTCCCAAGTGCTTAAATAGGTTGAAGGCTTATGATAATGTCCCGGTTTTCGGTTGGTTGTGGTTAAAAGGGCGGTGTCGTTATTGCCAAACTCAGATTTCTCGCCGTTATCCATTAGTGGAGGCATTAACAGGGATAATATTTTTAATAGTATTTTGGGTTTTTCAATTTTCAATTTTCACCCTGGGATATTGGGCTTTTTGTAGTTGGTTATTGGCTTTATCTCTTATAGATTTAGATACAATGACCTTACCTAACCCCTTAACTAAATCGGGGTTAATTTTAGGAATAGTCTTTCAAATGGCTGTGGGTTGGTTATCAGAACCGACTGCGGTGGGATTATCAAAACGCTTAATAACCGGAATAGCCGGTGCAGTTCTGGGTTTATGGCTGTTTGATGCGATCGCCCTTTTAGGTTCTATGGCTTTTGGCAAAACGGTCATGGGTGCAGGTGACGCTAAATTAGCTGCTATGATGGGAGCATGGTTAGGATGGCGTTATTTACTACTAGCGGTTTTTATCTCCTGCATTTTGGGAGTATTCGTCGGTGGTGGTGCAATTATCCTCTCTCGTCACCAAATGGGACAAAAAATGCCTTTTGGACCCTTCCTAGCGTTAGGTGCGGTAATCACTGTTTTTTGCGGTGAAGCTATTTTGTCCCCATATATGAGATTATTTTTGCCTGGATCTTAATATCATTTTTTAAATCTTTTTTTGTTTCA
>NZ_VIKZ01000105.1:0-3313 GCF_009711985.1 Dolichospermum sp. UHCC 0260
ACAACTGACCTTATTTTTTCACTAAAATATAGGCATTTGTATATTCAGGTAATTTTTGAATATATTGCTCAAAAGCTCTTTCACTGGTGAAAGTTCCTGCTAAAAAATCAAGTTGATAAAGATTAGGTAAAAATGCTCCACCTGTATCGGCAATTATGCCCATTTTTAAACGTTTCTGTCCACTCTGATTATCTTCAATGACAATTATTCTTCCTAAACCAATATTGAGAACATCCCCAGCAAATGTTACTCCTGGTTTAATGGATATTTTGGCATCTATTTTATATCCATAGCCTTTAATTGCATCAACTTCTTTAAAATACCAATAACGTGTTTGTGCAGTTGCTTTTAAGCCCCGAATATAGGACATTCCATTATTTCTATCTACGTTTAAAAACTCTTTAGTTCCATCTGTAAAATTAACTAATACTGTTCCCTGCATGAGTGCTGCTTCTAAACCACTGCGAGTTAAATAAGCAATTGGTTTAACTTTACCAAATTCTTTACCTCCAGGTTCATAAATACCTGATAAAACATCTTGTTTTGTATATTGGGTGTAAAATTTTTCTTGGCTTACTTCTTCGTTAATAGCGTAGATTGGCGTATTATATGTAGAAGTTTTTTGTCGAGAACCGGGATGAATAAAAGCTGCATATTTAGTAATTCTTAATTGTTTCTGCTGCGGATTTTCTGGGTTATGAGCAGACCATTTAATTACGCGAAAATTGGCGTTAATAAAGTTAGGATTTTGTAACCGAGTTGTTCGCTTATTAGAAATGTCTTCTTCTAAGACGACAATCATAAAATCTAATGTTTTCAGAATATCTTTAACGGTAACTCCTTGAGTTACTAAGATGCCTGTGCGTTGAATATCGGGATCTTCTTGAGAGTATTTCTGAAAATATTGTCTAGTATTTGTGAGTACGGTTAACAAATCAGCTTGATGAAAATTTATGGGATTATTTGGTAATTTCCCTATTTTTAATACTTGATTAGAATTAACACTATATTGATATTTTCGCCATTCATTGATGACTGAATAAAATATAGATTTCTCATTATTTCTGACATTTATATTAGATATTTTTTGCGGAGATATATCATGAGTAAATCCTTTAATTGGAGAATTTACTATTTGGGATAATGATAAATCTTTAACAATCTGTTGTTGTTGAATTGGCTGTTTATTAAGAAAAATCACTACTAATAAGCTAGTAATAAATACTGTGACTTTTAATTTTTGATTAAAGAGGATACGCATAATTCATGAAAATAAACAATGATTACCCCCCATTTTAGCATTCTCAGAATTATTGACAATGGGAAATCTGCCCAATTAAGATGATTAATCATTCATTTCTTTTAAGGTAGCTAATGCTGAAGGTGATAAACGACTAAGATACCGGAATATCCAATATTTAACTATAGTGTCTAAAATTACAGGAAATGTGGCAATAAACATAAATATATAATTTCTACTCGCGGGTAAACCTAAGTGTTCTGCAAATCCTTCCAGAATTATTTCCCAGCCATGTGGTGAGTGAAAGCCTACAAATACATCTGTAGATAAGATAATTAAAAAGGCTTTAGCACTATCGCTTAAACCATAAACAATTTGATCTACAAAGTGTTGAAGAGAAATAATATCTTTGGCACTAAAAACAATTACTAATGCAAAGGTAATTAATGCTATAATGTCTGCAAATATATTACTAATAGCGTTAGCACTTTTATCTCGAAATTTTGCTGCTAGTTCTATGGCTTTTTCTTTTATCTTGGATTCTACATTTTCTGGGGAATTTTTCCATTCTGAATCCAGAAGACTTTTAAACTTTAATTCTGCCCTAAATATTTTTAATTCATGAAAAGCTTCTTTCTCCATTTCCTGATTGAGAAAAATCAGGTGAGAGTTTTCAGTTCTCATCTTCTCTACTAAGGGAAGGATAAATATCCGCTTAGATAGTTGATGAGTGAGAAGGGGAACAATAATTAGCAGTAATAAGAATTTGACAGCTATAGTTGTCCGCTGTCTGGATATTTGATATTTTTTAATAAATTCTTGATCTGTATTCGGAGATATATCACTAAAAATTTTTTTGAAAGTTCTACCGATTGATCTAGGAAATATGCCAGTTTTTAAGAATGTAAATGGTTGTGATGGTTTTTTCACGATTAGATAAATCTAGTTTGAGATGAGATGTAGTCATCATAGCAATTCTTCCCTGATTGGAATCAACCTGATCATCCTACCTAGGAAGTTACAATTTGAGTTTGTTATTACAGCACTTTCCGGTGTTATGAGGTACATATCCAGCGGGCAAGATGCCCGCACTACAAGAGTTTCATAATTCAAGTTTGTACCTCATTAGAGCGAAATATGCTGTAAATAACACTATTAGATGTTTTATACTCTCCAGTTTGCAAATGCAAGCTGGAGTTATACAGCATTGAATTTAATTACCTGATATTTTCGGATAGTGCTTACTCACTATCTCCAATATCACGTTTAGGTGGACGCTTGTAGGTAAAAGTAAAACTCTCTCCACTAGCTATGACCTTTCGCATTTCCTCATACATAGGATAACTACCAACACCGCTTAAATTAGCCCAACCTCGCGCCCTGGTTAAAGCCACAAATAACTGGTTGCGGAAATTCACATCATTTTCATTCCGCGCTACATTATCAAAACCCACCACATAAACCATATCCGCTTCATGTCCTTTAGCGCGAGTAATCCGTGATACCGTCACACCACCTTCGTGCCAAAATTTATCAGGATCATGATTGGGATATTGGGGAACCAAATCATTTAACTTTAAAGCTGTAGGGATATAAACATCAATGTCATATTCCATTAAAAAGCCAGCTATCTGGGTTTCTAATTCCATTGCTTCATAGGTAGATCCTAAAATTACTACTAAAATATCTCGGCTGGGGTTAAGTCCGTCATGGACAATATTGTGCATAATTTTCTCAGCCAAAGCCTTCATTTCTTCCTGACGAGAACCATAAGTTTCAAATTCTAATACAGGTTTTCCCCAGATTTCTGATATGGGATTTGGTGAGTTTTCTGGCGGACGGCGCAATGTAATTTGTCTACCAGAAATAAATTTACTATCGCCGACAACTTCATAACCAATTTCCTTCCATGCTTTTTGATTTGTGAGTCCTGTCAGCATTCCTTCTGGACGTAACAAACCCATACCAATAGCGTGAGCAGATGTGAGAATTTGACCTGGTGTACGATAGCAACGTCGCATAATTTCTGATTTTTTAATGCCACCTTTATAGCTACCAGTTACCGCCTTATTC
>NZ_VIKZ01000106.1:0-3222 GCF_009711985.1 Dolichospermum sp. UHCC 0260
GAGTTAACAGGTGGTTTATTATCATTGGATTGGACAAAATGTGTCTTCTGCTGTGCCTTTTCTAAAATAATCCGAGCAATCATCGGATCAATCCAAGGATTACCATCAGCAGTTACCCGTATAGCTTCGAGTAAATTATCAAACCGGATATCTTTCATACAGTAGGAATCTGCACCAGCGCTAAAGGCTGCAAGTACAGATGCTTTATTATCAGATGACGTTAGAATTAATACCTTTGTATTTGATAATTGACGATGATTAGCGATCGCTTTAATTTCCTTGGTTAATTCAATCCCATCTTGATCTGGTAAACCTATATCCACAATTGCCACATCTGGCTGTAGCTTCTTTAACATTATTAGACCATGACGGGCATTACCAGCTTCTCCAACTACTTCAATTTCGTTTTTTTGTTGTAATGCTTTGCAAATAGAGAAGCGAGTGAGGTAATGATCTTCAATAACGACAATGCGAATTTTACTCATATCGAAATGCTGCTAGATATTAAATAATATATAGCCTTTTGTTGCTGAAATTATGACTAAAAAAACTTAATATCTAGATAACTTATCTCTGGGCCACTCGGATTAATAAAAATAAACCCGTTACTAATCCAAATAAATTGGGCAACCAAGCACCAATTATGGGAGAAAGTATACCAGCCTGTGCTAAAGCTCCAGAAACAGATAATAGTAAATAATAACTGAAAATCACAATCACACTAATACCAAAACTTGTCCCGCGTCCAGTGCGTTGAGGGATGCTACCCATGACTGAGCCAACTAAACCAAAAATAACGCAAACAAAGGGAAAGGCGATTTTTTGTTGAATTCGCACTTGGAGCTTGCGAATTTTCTGATCATTACCACCCAAACGTTCTATTTCTAGTTGTTCTAGGGCTTGAGAAATATTCATTTCGCCATAGTCTCGGCTATTTTCGGCTAAGGTTAAAGGCGTGCGCGGGAGTTGTAATTGCTGATGTTCAAAGCGTAAAATATTCCGATAAGAGCGATCAGTTGCTACCAAATAGATAGTCCCATTGTAAAAATCCCAAACTTGTTTTTGACCGTTCCATTTAGCTGATTCGGAAACAACAATTTGATCAACTCCGCCGCGAGAACGATCTATAATTGTTAAACCTTTCATTTGCTTACCATCAAATTGGTCAGCATAAAATAAGCGAGAAAGTATTTTATTTTTACTACCATCTGCTTCTTTAAATTCTCGATATTCAGGATAGTAAATATTTTGTTGTTTAAAGGAAGGTTGGTCTGACTTGAGGGCTTGTGCTAGGGTAATAGTAGCCTTATAATTTGCCGCAGGGGCAATTTGCTCATTAAATATATAAGTCATGATCGTGACGGCAAAACTTAACACTACAGCCGTAAAAACCATCCGATAAACACTAACTCCACACCCACGTAAAGCAATTAATTCACTTTCGCTAGACAGGCGACTATAGGTCATTAAAGTAGCTAACAAAGTGGACATGGGGAAAGAGTAAACCATGACATAAGGTAGCTTTAATAAGAAAATCTCTAAAGCAATATTCAGCGGTAGCCCAGATTCTACAACTTTTCGTAATAATTCAAATAAACTATCAATTGCTAAAACTACAGAAGTAAATGCACCGACACCAAATAAAAATGGTGAAATTAATTGCATCGCCAAGTAGCGATCCATGATGGAAAATGAAAATAGGGAAATGAAATTAGAGAAGGGTTTAAACTGTTTATATATCATAATTTATGTTTCGCGCAAAGACGGGAAGGAGCAAAGGCGCAAAGTTTAAACTGCGAAATTATCACCTAAATAATATTGTCGTACCAAGGGGTTATTGTAGAGTTCATCAGCATTACCAAAAGCGAGAATTTGTCCTTCGCGCATGATGTAAGCCCGATCTGTAATGGCCAGGGTTTCGCGGACATTATGATCTGTAATTAAAATGCCCATACCGCGATCGCGTAATTGGCTGACAATCTCCTGAATTTCAGATACAGCAATGGGATCAACTCCAGCAAAAGGTTCATCTAAAAACAGAAATTTCGGTCCCTCTTTACCTGCGGCTAAAGCTCTTGCTAATTCTGTGCGTCGTCGTTCCCCACCAGAAAGTTGAATACCTTTGCTAAGAGCTACCTTTTCTAAGCGAAATTCCTGCAATAAAGTATGTAGTCGTTGTCTCCATTCCCTCCTGGGAACTTGAGTTTGCTCAAATACTAGGAGAATATTATCTTGCACTGAAAGATGACGAAATACACTTGGTTCTTGAGCTAAATAACCAATACCTAATCTAGCCCTTTTGTGCATAGGAAAATTAGTAATATCAAAATTATCTAACCAAACTTTACCATGATTGGGTTTTTCTAAACCTGTAGCAATATAAAATGTTGTCGTTTTCCCAGCCCCATTGGGACCTAGTAAACCGACAATTTCACCCTGGCTAACGGAAAGATTCACGCGATTCACAATTAATCGTTTACCGTAAGATTTGTGAATATTCTCTAAAACAATTTTCACTATGAGGTTTTATCTAGGTTGTAGATACTAATTAGAACGTTTTAGGGCTGGAGTTTTTGGTGCCGGTTTAGTAGTTTGTCTACTGGGATTGGCATCCTCCACCATATATGTAGATTCTACCTGACGATTAGATTGGGGTAAGGCGATAAATTTACCTTCATCAATTAAATAAGTGACTTTTTCCGCGCGAATACTATTGCTACCTTGTTGCAAAATGTAAACATTCCCACTGAAATCAATCCGTTTTTCTTTACTAAAATATTGAGCTTGAGCAGATGTGGCTTGAATTTGACGAGCCGGATACACCATTTGCACATTACCACGGGCAGTAATTACTTGGGTTTTCGCGTCATATTCTTGAGTATCAGAGCGGATAGTCAGGGGACGATTCCCCCCAGATTGGGCTGTAGCTGGTGGCAATTGGGTAGGCAATCCTGCTACACCTAAAAGGGAAATTGGCAGTACCAAGGCCAATCCTAAGCGGCGGATCTGTGATTTTAGCAATTGATAAGGAGGTATCATAGTAATTAGGGAACGGGGAACGGGGAACAGGGAGATAAAAATCAAATATGAGTCCTATAGCAAAAATGGACGGTTTTTTAAACTTTAAGTTTCGCTTCCAGAACCTTTGCTCACAACTGGCAAAAATTTGTTAATTGTTACCGAATTATCAAGTCTGACACATCCACCAAAAATTAAGCAAAT
>NZ_VIKZ01000107.1:0-3148 GCF_009711985.1 Dolichospermum sp. UHCC 0260
ACAGCAGCAACGGTTAAGGGAATTTGTTGATCAACTCCTTGAAGACTTGGATAAACAGTAATATATGGATAGTTATGGGTAGAAATTATCAAGCTGTTTCTACCCCAGGAACGTCTCTACACTCTTATCTTCTCACTTGTCCGCTAAATCCAGCAGCTTTAAATTGTTTAAGTTGTAATGGTAAAGGTTGATTACTAGGGACAGTGATTCTAAATTCAAAATCACTAACTCCGGGAGGAACTTCCGCGATTAAACCCAGACGGGTCCGATTTTGTAAGGTTGAATCACCGTTAGCATCATATATGCGCCCAAAAATATCCGCATCATAGACAGTTTTACGAGTGCCATTTTCCGCTTTACCTGTAACTATAAAGCAACTAGCAGAATTTGAACCGCTACTACCCACTACTCCGCTTGTGAGTTCTGATGGACATTCGTGGTAGGAAATATTAGATAGTTTAATCTGTGTTAATGCTAAGGCTGTGGGTGTCCATATCCAGGAAAGTAACCCCATTAGTCCTGCTATAAAAATTAACTGCATTGAGCGTAACCGCATAAAATACACCTTTGATTGGAAATTTACGAATGTCACGAGTACAATTTTACCTCACGCAGAGGCGCAGAGTCTCTCCAGAGTAAGAATTTCCAGTTATTGATTTTTGGTGTTGGATAAAATTATATTTCGCGCAATGTAGGGGCGAGGAAACCCCGCCCTACATTGTATTGCATCCGAAAGATAACCGCTATAATTAATTAAGAATTATTTTTATTTATTAACGAGCTTGCAATACTTTCGGCGATTTGCTATAATCTAAGGGATTTCAATAATTGGGTTTTTATTGTCAATTTTTAATCTGTCGAGTGAGTATCCTATAAATTGTCCTCTTGGGGTTGAGGAAATTCTGGATGAGGATTTTTATGGAGTATAATGAAATTATATTATTTTTTGAGGTAAAAATATGCAAACTTTAAGCACAAATAGCTTAATAAACTTAAAAAATTTATATAAATCAGACTATTTAGCCTGGTATGAAATGACTTTGGAACAAATAAAAAATAATCAATTAAATGATATAGATTTAGATAGTTTAAGTGAGGTTTTAGAAAATTTGGTTAGAGATACTAAACGCAGTGGAGAAAGTTATTTAAGACAAATTATCATTCATTTATTATTAATTGAATATTGGGAAGCAGAAAGCATAAATCGTCGTCATTGGGCGGCGGAAATTGTTAATTTTCGTAGTGAGTTAGAAACAGATATGACTACGAATTTAAGAAAACACCTAAATGAAGAAAAAGAAAATAATTATCAAAAAGCTATTAAGTATGTGATAGCAAAAACAGGATTAAAGAAAAACATTTTTCCTGATCAATGTCCTTATACTTTAGAACAGTTAATTGATGGTGATTGGTTTTCTGATACTATTAATATTGAATTTTAAATGTTTATTGATGATTTCTGAATTTTGCTATAATAGTTGTAGTGAGTAGGAGATGAATAACAATGTCAGAAAAAACTTTTGATATTGCTTACTTATCTGATAATTTACTTGAATTATTATCAGATATCCAAAATCATAAGGAAATTACCCTAACTCGTCAAGGCGTTCCTTGGGCGAAAGTTTTACCTATTTCTTCAGAAAATATTACAGTGGAAAAAGTGGGTTTAAATCAGATGAGTAACCAAGGTATTTTAGAGCCAAGAGTTGCGGGTTTTTGGCAAGGACAGGTGAAGATTGCTGATGATTTTGATGATATTTCAGAAGAAGTGATTGCTGCTTTTTATGGGGAAGAATAATGAATTTTCTATTAGATACTCATATCCTATTATGGTTTTTAGAAAATAATTTATGGTAAAGTTTTGTATAGATTTATTCAGGAAATCGCCAATTTTCGATTTGCAAATTAGGCACTCTTTGAAATTCTCGCACATTGGAAGTCACAATCATCAGATTATGACTTAGTGCTGTTGCAGCAATGAGTACATCATAAGAACCAATAGGAGAACCTGCTATTTTAAGAATACTTCTAATTTCCGCAGCTTTTTCTGCTTCTTGTGAAGTAAAATTTAAAACTGTAATTGAGATTAAAAAGGTTTCAATTAAAGGTTGAATTTTGATTGCTTTTGCTGGATTAATTGCTAATCCATATTTTATTTCCATCACTGTTAAAGATGAAATAAAAAGATCCGTCGGAGAAATTGATTTAAGTTGGTTTAATGTATTTTGTTCTCCCTTGACAAAATCACTAACTACACAAGTATCGAGTAGATAAGCCATGATTAAAATTCTATTTCTTTAGGTGGTAATAGTTCATCTCGATAATATTCAAAGATAATATTTTCTGCTATACCTTGATGCTGCATAATTATTTCTGGCCAAGCAGTGGGTTTAGTTTGTAAGAATGTCACAAAAACATAACTTTCGGTAATTCCTTGGGGTGTTTCAGAAAGTTCTATTTGTCCGTTTTTATAGATTCCTTGAATGGTTTGCAACATAGATTTTTTTCATGATTACATTTTAATTATTCTAACATTATAGTAGGGGTAAAGCGCAATGCTAAAACCCCACATATTGCATTAATGACAAGGATGATGTAGAGACGTTTCATGAAACATCTCTACAATGTGGTTTCCCTAAAGGATACCAGAAGCTACGCTAAGGTAGTTGTAAAGTTATTTAGTCCCAGAGTTCCGGTTAATCCTGTCACCTCAATGATGGCATCGGTATTAGCATTAAATCCTGCTGTAGCATCATTAATAGCTACAAAGGTACGACTACCAAAGGAGAATCGAGCAGCAGAGTTAGCTGTAAAAGCAGTATTGGTTAACCTGGCTGAAATTCCGGTTGTATCAAGAGTTGCGACAGATCCTACGTTATTAAATGCCGAGCGTGCAGAGGCAACAAGGAACAAATCATTACCAGATTTAGCATTGAAGTCAGTAATAACATCAAAGCCACCTAAAACAGAATCAGCTAAATTGCGGTAGTCAAAACGGTCTCGTCCCGCACCCCCAGTTAAAGTATCTTGTCCAAGTCCCCCGGTTAGGATGTCATTACTATTATTGTCGTTTAAGAACACCTGAGCCATCAGAATATTGTCGTTAGCCCAAGATCCTTTTTCTTGGCGGAGGAAGTCATCTGTTCCC
>NZ_VIKZ01000108.1:0-19911 GCF_009711985.1 Dolichospermum sp. UHCC 0260
AAATTCATATCAATAAAACTTTAAGCTTATAAGCGAATATATTAGTTTACGCTAAACTATCAGAGGCTTATAAGCGATATTCAAAGTCTGTATTCAAAATGAAAATCTGGTAAGTTATAAGTATAACAGCTTATGATATTCATGGGATAATACTCTGGACATATTTCGCTGAATGAGCCAAAAGCCTATTTGCAAGATATTAGCCACTGGAATTATCACCAAAAGTGTAAAACTAGTGATCTCAGAAACAGAAAACTACAATTTTCAAATTTTTTCTATACTAGTATAAACAAAACATAAGGAGAAATAATCATGACTAACACCCAAACACAAGCTACTGGCGACATTCAAGAAAAAATCCAAGAAGAACTTGAACAAGCCCGCACTGTATGTGATATCTCAGGTAGCAACTCCGCTGAATGTGCTGCTGCTTGGGATGCTGTAGAAGAATTGCAAGCGGAAGCTTCTCACCAGCGTCAAATCAAGCCTAAAAACGCTTTAGAGCAATATTGTGATGCTAACCCAGAAGCAGATGAGTGCCGTCTGTACGAAGATTAGAATCAGCAGTTGTGCTTTTTTCATTAAGTAACAATTTACTGGAATATCAATGGTTTAAACCTCCATTAATTAATGGATTTGAACTAGACGGGGAATAAACTCCCCGTTTTTCGCTTTTGAGAAAAGTCCCCAAACTGAATTTTTCTAGAATAGCTAACGCTATCAAATATCTATTCACAAATTTTCTATTTTTGTTATTGACTTTATGACACAAGTATGGTTTCGCCCTTATGTTTGGATGGATTATAGACTAGCGTTATTATTTACGCTGATTATTCCTTTAATTCTTTCAATTTGGGCATTTGTGCAAAAAGCTGAAGGAATGCAACGCTTATTAATGATTTACTGGCGAGTGGCTAGTTTATTAATTGTTAGTATGTACTTAATGATTGGTAGCTTTGGAGTTAGTTTCATCTCTGCTTTAATGGCGCGGATTCTGATCCCAATTGCGCTATGGTTTTGGGTAGATATCAATGATGAAATTGACTATTATCCCCATAGTCCATTAAAATTAAGTTTTACTTCTTGGCGTTGGGCGACAACAGTTTATTGTAGTTTAGGGGCAATAGCCCTTTTACCCTTCCTAGGTTGTGCTTTTTCAGGAACTGCGATTAAAACTCCTTACTGTAGTGTCTGGTTAGAAGCACCATTAATCTTTAAAGACTATTTTCACCACAATAGCAAACCTGCTTTTCTAGGGTTTTTGGGGATAGTGACTTTAGCAATTTACGTAATTTATTTAAGTTATTTTGTCGCGGTTAAACTCGGTAAACATGGACGTTCCGCTACACATTAAGCAATTGAAAAGTTAGAAAAAATTCTGAACTGTGATTATTCGGATTAATTATCTAAATAAAATTCATCACACAAATCATAGTTCCGACTTGTTTTCCTGATCAATAAATCATCCAAATCAAATTCATCACAAAAATCGTAGTTCCGACCGCTGAATTAATGAATAACTCTGTTGGTAAAAGACTGGAACAATATACAGTCAAAAAATCCCAAGAAGTTCTCATCGTCACTGTCAAAATTGATGATGAACCTGATCAAATTGCTGTGTTTAAAGGCTTTTCTAGTTCTTTGATGCGCCCAACAGCTTATGATCCAGATGTCCCAGTGTTACCAGATAAAGCTACAATTATCGCAATTGACAGAATAGCAAGTCCCTATAATCCTGATTCACCCCGTTATCTTCAACAAGATATTTCTTGGGAAGATATGCAGGTTTTATTATCAAAAATGGGAATTTAGATGAAGAGTGGGTAAGATTTTTTGAATTTTGAATTGTTAATTTTAAATTGTTAATATGTCGCGTTCTGGATACACTTTGCCCGTTTTTGCTTGTGCTGCTGCTGTTGCGGCTTTGCATTGGTTACGCTATCATCAACCCCTGACTGTGACTTCTGTAGATTTGATTACACCTGCTGAAATTGCCGAAATACCCATTGAACAAGTCGCAGGAATATCAGAAAATCAGGCTTTGGCTATGACTCGCAGTGATCCAGGTGATAACCTAGATTTAACAAAGAATACACCGATTTGGGCGATGGTGGCATGGTACGAGGGAGATGGAGAAGCGGTAATTATTCAGGGTGGAGAGGGGATTGGGAAGCAACTCAATGGTGAGGGGAAAGCCGCAATTTATGGTTATGCCCAAAAGTTATTCCAGGAAAATTTACAGCGATTATTAAAACCGACGGAAAAAATCAAGGTAACAATTATTTTACCAGAAGGGCGATCGCTTGCAGTCCGTACTTCTAATTCCGCGTTTGGAGTAGTGGAAGGACTGTCTTTATTAGGAACAACAGGGATTTCTCAACCTTTAAGTACACCAGATCAATTAACAGCTTTTCGTGCTGATTTAGCCGAAAAAGCCAGTCAATTTCCCACTTTGGTCTTTTGTATTGGGGAAAATGGCCTAGATTTAGCTCAAAAACTCGGTATCAACCCCGCACAAATGGTAAAAACTGCGAATTGGTTAGGTCCAATGTTAGTCGCTGCTGATGTTTTAGGTGTCAAAGAAATTTTATTATTTGGTTATCACGGTAAATTGATGAAACTAGCGGGGGGAATCTTTCACACTCATCATCATTTAGCTGATGGTCGCCGGGAAATTTTAACTGCCCATTCTGCTATGCTAGGATTAGGGTCTTCCGATATTCAAACCATTTTTCAGAGTCCTACAGCAGAAGCAGCATTAAAACATCTGAGAATTCTCGATAGTAATAGTGGTAGTAATTGGGTAAATCAGGTTTATAGCTCCATTGCAGAAAGCATTGATACCCGTACTCAAGAATATATGAATAGCCATAATGAACAAGGTAAAACCATGATAGCTTGTGGTTCTGTACTTTTTGACCGCGATCGCCAAATTCTCGTAAAAAGTAAAACTGGTTGGATATTACTGGAAAAATTGTGCTAAATTAATAGGAATTATCGTAAGTACCACAAATAAATATTTTTAACTATGATTTGTATAATTAATTTGTTTAGATGATTAATTAATCTGTTATCACCATTAATCACAAAAATCATAAACATCACAGTCCAGACTTCTTATCCTTAACAACACACCCTCCATAGCATGAATACAGCGGTGACTCTACCAACCGAAAAAATACCTCAAACACCAGAAAATTTGGGGAAACTTAAAGGTCAAATAATTGTAATTTTAGACTTTGGCTCTCAATATTCTGAATTAATTGCGCGTCGTATCCGCGAAACTCAAGTATATTCAGAAGTTATTTCCTATCGCACCACAGCCGAACAGTTACGCGAAATCAACCCCAAAGGTATCATCCTTTCCGGTGGACCAAATTCCGTATATAGCGACTACGCTCCCCATTGTGACCCAGAAATTTGGAAATTGGGAATACCCGTTCTCGGTGTTTGCTATGGTATGCAACTCATGGTTAATCAACTGGGTGGGGAAGTTATCCAAGCCGAACGGGGTGAATATGGTAAAGCATCTCTATACATAGATGACCCCACAGACTTATTAACTAATGTCGAAGAGGGTGCAACCATGTGGATGAGTCATGGAGATTCAGTCACAAATATGCCTCCTGGCTTTGAGTTACTGGCACATACTGATAATACTCCTTGTGCAGCGATCGCTCACCATGACAAAAAACTCTATGGTGTGCAATTTCACCCCGAAGTCGTCCATTCTCAGGGTGGTATAGCCTTAATTCGCAACTTTGTTTACCATATCTGTGACTGTGAACCAACTTGGACAACAGCCGCTTTTGTCGAAGAATCAATTCAGGAAATTCGCGCCAAGGTAGGAGACAAACGGGTATTATTAGCATTGTCTGGCGGTGTAGACTCTTCAACTCTAGCTTTTCTTCTGTATAAAGCCATTGGTGAGCAGCTAACCTGTGTATTTATTGATCAGGGTTTCATGCGAAAACTAGAACCCGAAAGATTAGTAAAGTTATTTAAAGAACAATTTCATATTCCTGTAGAATATGTTAATGCCCGGGAACGATTTATCTCAGCTATTGCTGGAGTAACTGATCCCGAAGAAAAGCGTCGCCGCATTGGACATGAATTTATCAGTGTTTTTGAGGAGACATCAAGGGATCTTGGGCATTTTGACTACTTAGCTCAAGGGACACTTTATCCAGACGTGATTGAATCTGCTGATACCAACGTTGATCCAAAAAGTGGTGAACGGGTAGCAGTGAAAATTAAAAGTCATCACAATGTGGGTGGTTTACCAAAAGACTTGAGATTTAAACTGGTAGAACCACTGCGAAAACTATTTAAAGATGAAGTTCGCAAAGTTGGGCGTTCCATTGGTTTACCAGAAGAAATTGTCCAACGTCAACCTTTTCCCGGCCCTGGTTTAGCAATTCGTATTTTAGGTGAAGTCACCTCCGAACGCTTGAATATTTTGCGAGACGCTGATTTAATTGTTCGTCAAGAAATTAACCAACGTGGTTTATATAATGAGGTTTGGCAAGCTTTTGCGGTTCTGTTACCAGTTCGCAGCGTTGGGGTGATGGGTGATAAACGCACCTATGCCTATCCTATTGTTTTAAGAATTGTCACTAGCGAAGATGGCATGACCGCAGACTGGGCGCGAATTCCTTACGATATATTAGAAGCAATTTCTACCCGCATTGTCAATGAAGTAAAAGGTGTAAACCGTGTGGTTTATGATATTACCTCTAAGCCACCTGGAACTATTGAGTGGGAATAGGTAATTGGTAATTGGTAATTGGTAATTGGTAATTGGTAATTTAAAAAACTATTACCCATTACTACTAAACTTGAGTTTAAAATTAAGAAGTATTGCATTTCTTTGAAAATATTATGGCTGCAAAAGTAGAAATTTACATTTGGACTACTTGTCCGTTTTGTGTTCGTGCTAAAAGTCTACTGAAAAGTAAAAGTATTGATTTTATCGAATATAATCTTGATGGAGACGAAATAGCCAGAGATAAAATGTCCCAAAGAGCTAATGGAAAACGCTCCTTACCACAAATTTTTATTAATGATATTCACATTGGTGGTTGTGACGATATCCATACTTTAGACCGTCAAGGTAAATTAGATCAGATGCTAGTTTCTTAAAATATTGTGGATCAGATCCCCGACTTCCTTCTCTCATTTTTCCTTGAGATGAATAAATTAATTGGAGAAGTCGGGGATATTTAATATTAAAACTTGTAGATAAAAGAGGTATAAAGGATGAAACTAGCTTTTATTATTGATCCTATCCATCGGCTTGATCCATGTCATGATACCAGTGTTGCTTTGATGGAAGCAGCGCAAATTCTGGGACATGAAATTTGGATAACTCAGGCAAATTTGCTGAGTGTTATTGATGGCAAAGCCTGGGCTTCCTTGCAGCAGGTAGAACTCGTTCCTGTGGAGTTACTAGAGGGACGTTGGTTGGCAGTTAATTCTTGGTTTAAATTAAGTCCTAGCGCCTTTACTGCTTTAGAAACAATGGATGCCGTATTTATGCGGACAGATCCACCTGTTAATGATGCTTATCTTTATGCTACCTATATTCTCGATTATGTTGACCAAAATAAAACTTTGGTAATAAATGATCCGGCTGGGATTCGTAGCGCTAATGAGAAAATGTATGCTCTTCAGTTTAGCGAATGTATTCCCGAAACAATTGTCAGCGCTGACAAGCAAGTTATTCGCCAATTTGTCGCAGCTAAAGAAGCAACAATTCTCAAACCCTTGGGGAATAAAGCTGGGGAAGGCATTTTATTCTTACAATCAGGCGATCGCAATTTTAACTCCATTGTCGAACTTAGCACGCTCCAAGGTCAAGTTCCAGTTATGGTACAAAATTATTTACCCCAAGCCAAGGAGGGAGATAAACGGATTATCTTACTCAATGGTGAACCCATAGGTGCGCTAAATCGTCTTTCTAGTAGTAGTGATTTTCGTAATAATATGGCCACTGGTGGAACAGTGGCTCAAACCACCATTACCCCAAGAGAACAGGAAATTTGTAGCCATTTAGCCGCAAAACTCCGGCAAGATGGCTTAATTTTTGTTGGTATTGACGTAATTGGTGGCTACCTAACAGAAGTTAATGTCACAAGTCCCACAGGTATCCGGGAAATTGACCGTCTCGACGGGACTCACATAGCTCATCAGGTTATTCAATGGGTAGAAGCGAGTAAATAGGCAGGGAGCAGGGGAGAAATTTATTTACTTCCTCCTCCTGATAACTGATAATTTGTATACAGCACTTAGCCTCAACTGAGACTGTGAATTTAATGTGACATACTCTACACACTCACCTGAAAGGGAGTATGGGTTTCTCAGCGACTCTTCTTTGAAGACGTTGACTGAGCTTTGAAGCCCTATGCCCTAGGGTCTTTTGGAGATAGTTGACACTCTCCGCGTCTTTAGACGCGGAGATTCTATAGAGAGTTTCAGTCTATATCCCTCAGTTATCCCAGTTTCAGGCAGGGTTCCTTAAATATTTGGGTTCTTGCCCTGATTTCGTTTGCCCTGGCGGGCGAAATCATATCTGACAAGCGTAACTTTCCGAGAGTCCCTCGGTAGCTTTTTATGTCTTTAGTGACAATTTAATTGTCTCACGAATATGGATTAAAAGAATGCAGAATTTAGAATTTAGAATTTAGAATTACGTTTTGCAACGGGGATTTTACCCCGACGCAAAACCCGCTGCTTGTAGAAGCAGGGGACTTTAACCCCCAAAGGTAAGTTAAAATTTGAAATTATTTCAAATTTTCAAATTAACGTCAATGCAGGATAAAGGAAAGCCTCTAGCCTTCATCCCTTGTCTAAAGCCCAAATGTGGCTGACTCAGGAAGCCACATTTTCAAGGGTTTTCGGCGTTCTTCCTTATAATTTTGAACTTTTTTAATAGGCTGCTTTTCAGCATTTAATTGAGTTACACCTATTGATTAGAATTATATCAGATACTTGGAGAGAAACCAAGAAAGTGTTCATTCCTCATCGACTAACATTGCTGATTTCGCTAGTTAGTCAAAAAAGTCACTCGCGCCTATTCATCTCATCACTTCCCTATCGGTTAGATGAGAGGCTTCTACTATTTAAGCTAAAATCTCATATTCACAATCAATTAATTTCTTGGTGGTGTCCGTCGTCTTTGCAGAAAATCGGGAATATCCAAAGAGGGTTTTTCTTTTGGTGGTTCTACAGATGGAGTGGGGTTATTAACAGGTTGTTGTAGTGGTGTAGGTCTTCTAGTGGTAGTAGTAGTGGGAATGGGAGTGACAACTCTAGGAGTAACAGTAGTTTGTGCAGATGGAGGTTGGATATCACCTGTAAATCCAGTCGCAATCACAGTAATTCTGACTTCTCCTTGGAGTCTGTCATCAATTACCGCTCCAAAAATAATATTGGCATTAGGATCAACCACTTCATAGATTGTTTCCGCCGCAGCATTAACTTCATGCAGGGTCAGATCACTACCACCAGTAATATTAAATACAACTCCTCTAGCTCCTTCAATAGAACATTCCAATAAAGGTGAAGAAATGGCGGCAATTGCGGCTTCTCTGGCCCTAGATTTACCCGAACTCACACCAATTCCCATCAAAGCTGATCCTGCATCTGCCATCACAGCCCGCACATCAGCAAAGTCAACGTTGACCAATCCAGGAATAGTAATAATATCAGAAATTCCTTGTACACCTTGACGCAACACATCATCAGCATAGCGAAAAGCTTCTTGCACAGGAGTTTGCTCAGGAATGACTTCCAACAGCTTATTATTGGGAATAATAATTAAGGTATCCACCCGACTTTTCAAGCCTTCAATTCCTTGTTCCGCTTGGCTAGTGCGTCTGCGTCCCTCAAAAATAAATGGTCGAGTCACTACACCAACGGTGAGAGCGCCCATTTCCTTGGCTATTTCTGCCACAATTGGGGCTGCACCTGTACCTGTACCACCACCCATACCAGCGGTAATAAATACTAGATCCGCACCTTCTAAAGCTGTGGCAATTTCATCACGAGATTCTTCCGCCGCTTTTTGACCAATAGCCGGATTTCCCCCTGCACCCAAGCCTCTAGTTAGTTTCTGCCCAATTTGCAAGCGACTAGGAGCGCCCGCTAAAGTCAGAGCTTGAGCATCAGTATTAATTGACCAAAACTCAACACCGGATACATCAGACTCAATCATGCGGTTGACAGCATTACCACCACCACCACCCACACCAATTACTTTGATGTTGGCAACACGGCCTGGCACAATTTCACCAATACCGCTATTTTCGAGAGAAATTCTCTTGCCATCTTTACCTTGAGCAAAGTTAATTCCAGAATTATTAAAGGGATTGCTTGAGTTAACTGCCAGAGAAAACCCTGGTTGTCCGGGATTTTGAGAGTTATAGATCAGCCCTTGGTTATTATCAAGTGTCATTGGATTTGTGAAAGGTAGATAAACGACTTTTTGCGGTGTGATTCACCTAAGAGTCAAATAATTGCCAAAATAAATTTTGGCACGCTATTTTATTTTTTTTACTATTCCCTAGCCTACATGATGGCAGGTGAGATGTGGCAATTTGTCCATGAGAGAGGTATAAAACCTCAGTTGCAGAGTCAGATGTCCAGCCTGGTGCCTTCTAACTCTTTCTCCTTTGGGATTGTTGATTAGCTGTACAGTTTATGATACTAGCTGCTCATGTTGCTGACTCCCCCCCTATTCCTTTTAAGAATAGTTCTAAAAAGTATAGACATTTATTTATCTCATCTTCTTTGTCAGCAGCAGATCACTTCAACAATAGCGTTAACTAAACTCAATACCTTCGCCATTTTTTGCTTTGTTGGGTTAAGCGACAGCGCAACCCAACGCTCATGTTGGGTTTCATCCTTCAACCCAACCTACGAATCAAGGCTTTTTTCAATTTGGCTAAGGTATTGCTAAACTCCTGGGCAGATCCCAGTATAACAACCCTATCTTTGGGCAAAAAGCTGTGATGACTGGTTGATATAAGATATTCAACTGGTTATTAACTGTTTGATAGAGCTTAAGCTTAGTCCTAGTAATAAGTTTTAATAACCTCCTGAATTTTTTTAGAATATTTTTTAGTTATTAATTTTACAACCCTTAGCATGATTTTTTAACTAACGGTTAAAAAATTCTATATCTATATGTATAATATATACCTAATTTACAAAAATATAAAATTAGCAACTCAAGTTACTAATTTAAAAGATTTGCCTATTCAGCTAGACAAAGGCCGAAGGGAGTAGAAAGAAAAAATGTTGAACTTCAACGGATTGGTGTTTTGTACAGTGGCTCTGATTTCTTAATAACTAAGCCTGGATTTTTTTGATTCATCTGTACTAAGGGAACAGCGGGATTTTTGATATCAATGTAATCTATATGACTAGGATTAACTTCATTCGGTAAACGGCGCATTTGTACAAGTGCTTGAATTTGCTCAGGTAATCTATTGCTAGGGCTGCCTAAATGCACAATTCCTAATTCAGTTTTCAAAATTAAATTTGTAGGATCTTGAAAATTAATTTCTGTCACTTTTAGAGAACTGTGACTGATAGCTTCATAAAGTTGAGTCCAGAATGGCTTGTATTGTGCGATCGCACCAATTACTATGAGTCGAGGTAATTTTGCTTTGGGGTTAATGGAGATATACCTTGATAAAGGCATCCACACGCCACTAGCATCCAGTAAACCTAGTTCATTTTGTTGATTAGCCATACCGCTATTTTGCAAACAAGACTTAACCTCAGAAGGCTTACCCGTGAATGAAGGAGTCAGAACACAACTGGTTATCCTTTGATTTTTGGTTATTTGGGCGATCGCTACTGGTACTCGTTCCTGGATTTCAATAATTAAACCAGGAGGTAATAACCGCCGTCTAACCGTAGCTTGGGCAATGTTCGGTTGTTTTCTTAAAGAATCAGCAATTAGGGAAGGTTCAATCCGCCATAAAGACTGGGGAGATGACAACCCCAACAATGAATAAATATCCTTTTGGGTCAAAACTTGACCACCAGATTTGATCACTATTTGCCCCGAATCCTTTAACACCCACATTGGTTGAATTGCTACCCAGAACAAAACCGAGGCCAATCCAGTGACAGCCAGCGTCCGCCAAATAGCCTGAAGAATTTTGAGTTGTCGCTGCCGACGCAATTTTTGGCGGCGTTGAGCTAAATTTGTCCGAGAAACTGATAATATCCCAGCCATTGTTTTCCTCTTGTAAATATCAGTCCAATTTATTCTGGATATTAAATTCGCTTATCTAGCAATTAAATTTAGCTAACATCATGGGTATTATGGAGAAAATTAGCTTTTAACAATAGTACCCAACGCATTGTAAATTCGGTAAAACTTTCCCACCTCATAAATTTACAGAAATATCCGGTAAGAGTAAAGCTCAGTCACTTTAGTGCTGAGATACAAGCGACACGAGCAGTTCGACTTCGCTCACTGACCACGAATTTATTCGCTTAATTCATTGACTGGTAACAATGGATGTGATAATATTTCATGAATTCCAGAATTTAAGTATAACTAAACGACGTAAAAACCTAACTTATGTGGTTGAGTGCGTAGTCATACCTAACGGTATTGCAGTTTAGGAAAGCTAAATTTGGTGAAAAATGAAATGCAAAAATCGAGTACGGTAGGGATACGGTCATTAAAGCTTTAGGAGAATCAACCTCTGTTTTTGTTGGAGTAATCCAGTAATTGTAAGTTGGCTCGTTGATTAAAGAATCTCAGTGTCTTTAGACCTGAGAGTGTCAATCTTGATGGTGATGCTTTCACCATCAAATCCAAAAATATTTAATTTGTTAATTTTAAATATTGAACTATTCTGACGAGTTATCAATTTTGAAAACATCATGAGTATAGCTGGTAAGAGCATCCTCATCAGTAACTTCCTCAGACAAATTTACCAATAACGCCTGTACTCGCATTCGGGAAATATAAGGCCAACCCCCCTCAGATTCAATATCTCTGAGCAGCGAGTATAATCTTTGGCGATTATCAGGCAAATTTTCTTGAAACACTCCATCTCGAATTTCTTTGTGCAACTTTTCTAAATGACGTAACAAAGCCAGTAGAGAAATTATATCTCCACCGCAAGTTTGAGCTACATCTTTAACCGCACCAGAAATCGCTTGTAGCTGGCAGGACAAGTCCCCAGATGTCAAATTTTGATCATGGTTCATGGAACGTTTTACTCCATAAAACTAATACGATACTGGAAAAGTCCCTAAATTGATCAACAAAAAAGTCAAATATTGCAGTATGCACGGGAGCATTCCAGTTTAGAACTAAGCAGAAATACTCTAGAGTGTGGAATGTGTGTTGCAACAACTATTCCCAAATAAAAAATACGATCGCCCAAAATCAAAGCGATCGCAACTTTCCACAAAGGTTAAAAATTATTACTGAGACAAAAATAATAATTATCGTCTCAAATTATGCCTCAGCCCTGACAAAGAAAAGAGCCGTGCGTGGTCCCATCTCTATGCCTCCACGATTCTTTGAACCCCACTCAGTAATGTATTTTTGGCCATCATCACCCTTAGCCACACACATTTTGAAGTTATACTGTAATTCGTCATAGCAGCCAACTTCTAAACCGGGCATTTTTGCAGCTTCCACATCAAATTTTGTACCAGCCTTATTGATAATGGCTAAACCTTGATCTCCGCGCTCGATAAAGAGCAAATTGGGATTGTCCGCACTAGCAGCAATGTCATTACCATTGCGATAGTATTGAGGTTGTGCGTCCATTTTCTTATGAAATTGAGTAGCAGCAACAACTGTAGGGTTGAAGGCATCAAAATTCAAAATCAGGGGTGTTCCTTCGTTAATCGCCAATACATAAGCTGTTGCTAAGGGTAAATCCCCACGATCAAATTTCCAATTATCAAACTGTCCAGGAGCCCAAGTATCATGATTGCGAGCAAAGGTAACAGCATCCTTACCAGGCAAAGCACGTTGGGTATCTGATGGATTGACTAAAGAGCGCAAATCTCCACCAACATTGAAAGCATCTTTTAAGGTATTGACCAGTTGAAAATCTGTGACTTTGGGGAAAACAGGGATATAACTCATGCTCTCGCCATAATTGTTACCGATGACCTCACCATAGTAAAGCTTGTCATTAGGGATAACTGCAAGGATCTTCTGCATATCCTGCCGAGAAATGTGCTTGGCAGCATCAAAACGTAAACTGTTAATAGTTTGAAATTCTTTGAGAGTTTTAACCATTTTCTTAAAAGTCTTTCTTCTCACTCCAAAGCGACGCTTAAATGCTCTTGGTTTTAGTTGTTGGATGGATTTATAGTTCATTTTTTCATCACCTCAGATTCTGATAATGACAGAATTTGATTTTATCTTTTTTTGGTGATGTTTTTTCTGTCAGACGTTCCGCGATTACAACTATCGCTACAAATACCCCAGGTATCAATCTTTTTAGTTATCTCACCCCATTAAGATTAAAAAAATCAACTATCATAACACAAAATCAATTCTGCAAGAGGTCTATTTATCTTCCTCATTACAGAGTTAATGGTGATAATTTGATCAAGACATAGTTACTTGATTTATAAATATGTCTTGGATGACTGATTTATTAGCGGATGTAGGTAAATGTCACTTTTTGCTTTTTGAATTCTTGATAGTTTTCAGAATCGATTATTTCTTCTACCGATTTCACTTTTGCCGCATAGGTGTAGGGACGGATTTGGGTGTAATCAGGAGTGCCATTTTGGAAGGCAAAATATAAAGTGCTGGGCAAATCGTGAATTTCTTGTCCAGTTAAATAGCCAACAATTGCGTGTTCAAAGGTATGGAAAGCATTTTTCCAGGAGTGTTGTTTGGGAAAGTGAATATCAGGTTTGTTGTCAGCAGCATTTACCCAATGCCAAACTCCTTTGTTTTTATGATCTACCATGTGTTCAAACCAGTAACTATAAGTTGTTGGTAGATATTTGGCGTAAGATGGATCTCTGAGGCTCAAAGTAGCAGCAACCTGATCTAATTCGGCTAAAATCCACCACTCTTTGTCTCTTTCTACTTGTCCATATTCATTGATTCTACGTCCCCAAGTACCATCTTCCAGATAAGCTGCTTCTAGGATTTTTGGGGCTGCTTCTTGAGCAAACAACACTAAATCGTAGTGTCCGGTTAATTTGCCAACTTCATAAATTAACCACAAGGTTTTAATGGAGTGACCGAAATCTGTATGATCTGTGCCTAATTTCTTGTTCTTAGAATCGGTAATTGCTCTCCAGAAGATATTCTTATCAGGAGTGTAGAATTGTTCACTCATGATGGTGGCAAGATGCACTAAATCATCTTTCCAATTTTGCTGAAGTTTGACACCATTAAATTCAGCGGGTAAAATTGGTGTGAGCAACATCATATAGGCGTAAACTTGATCCAGTTGCGCTACTAATTCTCTTTGTTGAGTGCTAACTGTCTCTACAGTACCATCGGGATTTTTGTAATCCGTATAATCAGCTTTTACCCAGGAAATTAAATCCCATTCTTGATCGTAGTAATAGTCGAAAATGTAGTTTTTGAGATTCACTATTTCCTGTAAAACTTGAGTATCTCTGGTCAGATAGTAGTAAAATGCTAATCCAGAAATAGCATATGTCATATCTTGACTGATGCGCTTCGTTTGTTCAGGTTGCCCATTTCCTGTTCTATCAAAGTAGGTATAAGCTCCACCTTTTCCATAGTAGACTAATGCATTAGCTCGCAAGTAATCTACACCTGCTTTAGCATAGCTGAGATATTTTTTATTTCCAGTCAGGTTATAGGCCACACCGTAGGCAAATACTTGTCTTGACTTGGCTCTAACATACTCTCTGTCAAGTTTAACGATGCCTGGAATTGGTTATGCTAATTCTATGCAAGGTTTAGCTTTGTCATATAAAGAGCCATCATTGCATCTATAGGTGGGAAAGTTGCCATTTTCCCCAAGGGCTGTATTTTGTGTCCAGAAAGGTAAAAGATCATCATTAAGATGCTGTAACCACCTATCTCCCTTGGGTACAGAATTGATTATTAGTCCTATGTTATTCACATATAAATTTATACTCGACAAACAATCTCTTAATTCACATTCCTTAGTTCCACACTAAAATGTTACCGTATACACTTGTATGAAGGATAAAAATTAGGCCGATAGCCAACCAGCACTCTTACTTTCACTCCCAACTTTCAAGAAATACGACGCGAAGCCTAAATTCTGACTTCTGAATATATATCTTTCTAACTATTCTCAAGTAACAAGAATCCTTGATGGTAAGGTAGAGAAGGCTTTTCCATTATTTGTGCTGGATGACAGCCGAATTTAAGCACTAGAGTGCTTTGATTTTGAGTTAAAAAAAATCGTATGATCTGGCTAATTTCCCTATCCAAACACTTTTGATGTATGTACTGACAACACATACATCATCCAGAATGGATGCGGTTCGCTGCTTAGTCTATGGTTTGAATTCCAGGCTCAGAAACGCAATGCGTTTAAGTGCGTTCAGTAAAGCAGTTTGACAACTTAGATATTAATTTTTGAGATTGAGGTTAACCATGAGGTATCGCGCTTTAATTGTTGCTTTCTTTGCTCTATGCTTAGGGCTAATCACAGCTTGTAGTGATGCACCTTCTGCAAGCGTCAGTGATGTCCTCACCTACGAACAAATTCGCGGCACAGGGTTGGCTAACAAATGCCCCCAACTGACAGAAACCAGTCGTGGTTCAATTACTGTTGATCCTAATGTGACATACAGCATCAAAGAACTTTGTTTAGAACCAACCAGTTTCTTTGTCAAAGAAGAACCTGCTAACAAACGTCAAAAAGCAGAATTTGTATCTGGTAAAGTTATGACCAGATATACTTCTACCATTGACCAAGTACAAGGTCAGCTAACTAGCAATCCAGATCATAGCTTGACTTTTACGGAAGAAGATGGTCTTGATTTTCAAGCTATCACCGTTAAACTTCCTGGTGGTGAATTAGTACCTTTCTTGTTTACCATCAAAAGCTTGGTTGCACAAACACAACCTAATTTAACTAGCATTAACACATCCACTGACTTTGAAGGAACTTTTAAAGTCCCTTCCTATCGTGGTGCAGCTTTCTTAGATCCTAAAGGTCGTGGTGTTGTTAGTGGCTATGACAATGCTGTAGCTTTACCAGCCGGATCTGATAATGAAGATCTAACTCGTACTAATGTCAAGCGGGCAGAAATCCTCAAAGGTAAAATTTCCTTGCAAGTAGCCAAAGTAGATAGCACTTCTGGTGAAATAGCTGGGACTTTTGAAAGTGAACAACCTTCTGATACCGATTTAGGTGCAGGTGAACCTAAAGAAGTGAAGATTCGTGGTTTATTCTACGGTCGAATTGAGCCTCGCGCCTAAATATTGATACAACCTCATGGGAGTTTAAAATCCATAAGTATTTTGGTAATTTAGTAATCTAATATACCTCCATGAGTTTGGAAATGAACAACAATTCAGCAGTCACGAAAATTTATTTGTGGCAATACCTTAACCAAGATGCACTCTGCATCTTGGTTTTTTTTTGGAAAACTAGGGTTGTTTAATTTCCACGTAAATTTACTGATTTAAAATTTTATTTTTTTTTTGCTGAAAAGTTGGAGATGAATTTAATTATTTAATTACGTAATATTACTCATTCAATCAAGAGAAGACAGCAGATAAACAAAAATAATCGCAGCCCAAAGCTTGATCCTCATCAACTATTGCCAATTCTCAAGACCTATAAGCAAATCTCATAGTTAATTAGTTAAATTAGGCGCAATCCCGGTTTATTATTAGATTGCTAATTGTATATTTTAAGTTTATGACAGTTGTTTAATAAATTAGGAAGTATACTCAACTAATTTGAGTAAAAAAAATATCAGGACAATCTTGCCATTGCTAATTGTATTGTGCAGAGCATTTACGGCGATTTTGTCTGGACAAGATTTTTCTGTGATGTAGGATTTGCAACCATTCAGCCAAGAGCAGAAATAGTGACTAGTTTTAAAAGCGATTATATACCAAATATACTTGTTCAAGAACCAAAGTGTTATGCCTAATAAAACCACTGACGAAACATCTACTAACAAACTGAAACATGAAAATTCACAGTTGTTGCGAGAGTATCAGCAATCCCGTTCGGAAAGAGTTCGCAATCAACTGGTAAAACTCAATTTTGGACTAGCCAGAAAGGAAGCCCATTATTGGATTAATCAGTGTAATGAGAGCTATGAGGATCTTCTCCAGGTAGCCTGTATGGGCTTAATTAGAGCAATTGAGAAATTTGAACTTTCTAAGGGAAATGCTTTTAGTTCCTATGCGATGCCCTATATTCGTGGTGAAATTCAACATTATTTGCGAGATAAAGGCGTAACTGTGAGAATACCCAGACGGTGGTTAGCACTCCAACAACAAGCTGTTGGGCTTTCCCGTTCTCTGTCCGAGCAATATAATCGCCCACCGACTGATAGCGAATTAGCGGCTGCATTGGCAATTTCTCTGAGTGAATGGCAGGAAATTAAATTAGCATGGATTAACCGCGCTCCGTTGAGTTTGGATGTACCTATCCAAGATGGAGAAGAAGGCTCTACTTGTTTGGGTGAGTTAGTTCCAGATAGGAACTATCGCAGTTTTCAATTAGCCCAAGAAGACAAAATTAGGTTACAACAAGCCCTGACTCAGTTAGAACAGCGGACTCGTGACGTTGTTGAGTTTGTATTTTTCTATGATTTAACCCAAAAACAAGTAGCAGCACATTTAGGCATTAGTGTTGTCACAGTTTCTCGCCAAGTTAAAAAAGGCTTAGATATGTTGAAAAAGATTATGGGGGTGACGGAAGATTAGTTATAGAATAACCCGGTAAGCGTAAAACTCAGTCCCTTTAGGCTGAGATATAAGCAACTCGTGCGACTTAAGTCGCAGTCTTTTCTATAGTTTTTGAGAGCAGCTAATGGGTAAAAATTCGCATATTACAGCTACAGCCGCAACTATTTTAGCAACCTTGGCACTGACTGGCTGTACGGTGGGTGAACCGCCAACAGCTACTAATACTGCCAGTCCTGCACCAACTCCTAGTCTTCAAGCAACTGCGCCGCAAACGACACAGCCACCATCTTTGGCTCAACCTTTTAATAATCCTCTGATATCTACCAAACCACCAGTGAGTCCTGGGTCAGTTGGTAGTTTGATTCAACCGACAAATGCCACAGAGCGGTTGGGTGTGGTACAGAAAGGACGAACAGACCCCTTTGGGCAAATTGTGGAGAAGATAGGTTCTAGAACTACTAAGCTACCAGGTGAAAAAATTGCAGTTCCTAAATTACCCCCTTTACCTACAGTAACTCAGCCTAAATTAATTCCACCGAAATCAATCAAGACAATAGCAACTAAACTGGCAATTTCATTACCCAAAAAATCCCCACAGATAGCTATAAAACCAGTTTTACCCACTGTTTTAGCGGGATCTCTCCCCTCTCCTAAACTCAAAACTGTGTTACCAGTAGCACGACAGCCGGAAACCGCTAGAGCAGTGATTGTGAGTGGTGTAATCTTAATTGGTAAAGTACCTCAAGCAATTGTGAAAGTACCGAATGAGCCAACTAGTAGATATGTAAAACCAGGTCAAAGGCTGGTGAATGGGGTGTTAGTAAAACGGATTGAAATGAGCCAAGGTGCTAATCCTACCGTGATTTTGGAACAGTACGGTATTGAAGTTGCTAAACAAGTAGGGGAAAAACCTTCTAAAACATCTAAACCAGCAACTACAGCTTCTGTGGGTAATGGTATTTCTGTGATTAAGCAAGTTTGAAAATCTTGTGGGAGCAAAGAATAGATATGGTGACACAAGAGAAAATAGAGTTTGCTGGTTTACCCTTGGCTGTATATCGGGAAATAGCAGCGCATCTCCGGCAGGTGGTGGGGGTAGAAGTGGGATTAATACCGCAAACATCCTCAGAGTTTGATTACAACCAAAGTCAAATTTCTGGGTTATGGATTTCATGGACAGCAGCCGCTGATGAGGAAAGTCGGTCAAGGTGCAAGCAGATAGTGGCTTATTATCAAAACCGCTATGAATGTGGATAAAATTCAATAAGGTTCTAAAACCACTGTACGGGCGAAGCATTTGGAGAACTATTTTTGGCAATGACCGATAATTTATCTTCCAAATGCTTCGCCCCTACTAACAACTGACGACTAAACTTAGGTTAATAGCAGATGGCTGGGTTAAACTGACAAGCAAGTTAATGCAAAATATTAATTGGCTGCTCTTAGGTTTGGGCGTTATTTATAATGGAAAACTGGCAATTTCTGATACAGAAACAGGGAGACCACAATTGGCGGACTTTGGAGTCGCCAAATTTAAAGATTTTAGCGGATAATTACCGAGTTTTGGCTCGTTCTTATCTGAATAATATGGATGTTGATGTGCGAGTGACTTACATATCAACCCAGGATGTTCCACCGAAACGGCGAATTCTCAAGCGATCGCGTCGGACTAATAGTGAAGGATTGATGGCGGTAATTCCTTTTACCCACTTTAAACCAGGGATTTGGGAGTTACGATGCTCTGGAGATATTATGTCAGAGATGCTCGGTAAATCCTGGCAACATACTCTCTTTATCCAAGTATCACCCCCAGAACCTAGTCCCCAGTCTCTAACTCAACTGGCTGAGGAATCTGATCTGGCTTCAAATGCTGATACTCAAGTTAGTATAGTTATGAATCATGGAACTCCAGTCTGGTTTAAGGGGGAAACAACTGAGCAGATTTTACAAAACTTATTAGATTTAGCCTTACCTCAAGATGAACCTTTGCTGGATGAGGAGACTATTGAAAATGCTCCTACTTTACCGCCACCTTTAGCACTAAATTTGACTTTAGATCAAGATACTTATGTTGCTCGTTGGGGAGACAATTTTATCATTCATGGCGATGTGGAAGTCAATGAAATGGAGAATCTGGAAGATGAGAGATTTGCCATGAATGGTGTGAGTCAGCTACGGCTAGAAATTGCCCTGCGATCGCCTTCAGAATCAAGAATCCTTAACCACATAGATCAGCCATTAACAGATCAAGTCTTACCTTTTAGCTTTAGTACCCTGATTGATATTCCCCTTGATTGTGAATCTAAGTTGCTTTTAGCAGATATTAATTTATATGGTGCATTAGCTGATGTTGGTGAAGTCATACTTTTAGCTAACCATACTTTCACAATTACAGCCGATGTCACTGATTTACTAGCACTACAAACTTCTCGGTCGGATTACCGTGACTACTCTTTACCAGAAACTAACCCACCAGTTAAGCCCAAGCCCTCTGTCAAGATTCGGTTAGAACTTTTCAATGTGGCTAAAAGTCCCAAGTTAGCACAGTTTCACATTTTAAAGCCCTCCCCAAACCAACCTTTACCACCCCAAATTAAACCCCTGATATCCTGGCAAGTTCTTTCACCACAGTTGCCAAATTTACCTCACAATCCCAGAAGTGAGATTAATACTGATTCGGAAACAGATTCCCTCACAAAAACCCTGGCTATTCACCCAATTGATTTGAAAAAGTTGGTAATTAAACCAGTTAATACTATTTTTCCCTACTTGAAACGATTAAAAGTTAAGCCTGTTCCAGGGAAAACAGCCAATGATCAGTTAAATGTTGAAAAATTAGCAACTTTGCAGAAATCCCCACAGCTACCGACTGTAGTAACTTTACCAGCAAAAATACCAGAATTACCAGTAGATAATCTTCCGCAGTCCGATCAGTCTATGATTGATGATACATCCTATGCAGAATTAATAGCAGAGATTGTGGCGGGGGTGACTAAAAGTGAAGAATTAGATTT
>NZ_VIKZ01000108.1:20121-30301 GCF_009711985.1 Dolichospermum sp. UHCC 0260
AACTAGATTTGGTGGATACTCAAGAAAATTCCTCTCTTTTGCAACAATGGATAGACAGTCAAGGATACTTATTGACTGAAGCAGTTTTTCAAGAATCCTCAGACAATGATCTTGGGGAAGAAACTCAAACTGTAGATGTGGAAGTGCTGTTAAGTAGGGAAAAAGAAATTCAGGAAGATACCATTGCTGACAATATTCCTTTAGAAATTAATAAACCGGAAACAGTCAATATACTGAATCCAATACCAACCGAGCCTGGATGGTTATCACAAGAAATAGTTATAGATGATTTGGTTATGGAATGGGATGCGGATAGCTGGAGTGATGAAGCTATAGCAGATCATCATTATTCCCCCCTACCGGAGAATGAAACTGCGGCAGATTTCTCTGGTGTGATGATGGAGTCTTTACCAACTCCCCAATTGTATTTATCAGAGGGTGAACTTGTCGCTGGCACATCTGTAATGGTGCGTGTAAAATTACCTGAAGTTTCATCTTCGGTAGTGGTTAAGTTATGGGTTGAAGATTATCAAACCCGGAGTCTACTAGATAGACCACATATCCTGCCAGATTTGCGTTCTAATGCCTGCGGAGAATGGGAAACAGCGATCTACCTAAAAATTCCTTTTGGCTGCTTAGAAATCCGTTTATCAGCGATCGCTCTCCATCAAACTACTCAGCAGGAAAGTGACAAATTCACTATCATCAAGACAGTAATTCCCCCTAATTTACCCAGGATAGAAATGGATGAAATGTTGGGAATGTAAACAGGTGTGTTAAAAATCTTGATAATTTAGCAAATAAGGGAGGATTTTGCAGTAAGCTCAATTTGAATTGCAGTAAGACTTTACAGGACTTTAATTCTATGTCAAGTTCATTTTTGCCTACTATTTTGGCTTATTCCTCCTTTTTGCCTTCTGTTTTCGTTCCCCTAACTGGCTTGGTTTTACCAGCAGTTATTTTCGCGTTTTTGTTTTCATACATTGAACGCGAAGATATTGCTTAATTAGGGTATGGGTAATTGGTTACTTAATTTTGTCACCAATTATCTATTTGAAAACAAACAAAACCGCCTATCTCATGGAGTTAGGCGGTTTTTATGGCGATTTTTGCAGAAGAAGTTCAAAAATGATAATCAAGCAAAAATCCAGTTTTTTGTATTTCTAATTGCTATCTTCTTCCAGAATAGTAGTTACCAAGTAGGTTAGGACGGAGATTGGATGAACTACCCCATCTTACTTCGTTGAAGATGGGGTTTCTACATCCCCTTAAAAAAGTCATCTTACAAAAGACTTTCAAACTTCCTATTCCCTGTTCCCTGCTATAGCATTACATTGAAGAACCAATTCCTGAGTAAGATCCATAAAAGAAAATACCTACAACAGTAATTACACCTAAACCTGCAATCGTAGCGACGACCCACAGGGGAATTCTTCCACTTCCAGACACAGTTTTTTCCTCACTTACAAAAATTGTCAGTTGTCAGTTGTCAGTTGTCAGTTGTCAGTTGTCGGTTGTCGGTTGTCGGTTGTCAGTTGTCAGTTGAGAATATTCTTTCTGTAACTTGTTACCTATTACCTATTACCTATTACCTATCACCTAACTAGCAACTGACGTAAAAAAGTCCAGTTAGTTAAAGAAGTAACTGGAAAATAGAATTCCGAGAACGAAGACTAATAGTAGTCCCAGGTAAAGAGAGGTACGGTTTAATTCAACCGGTTGTTGATTAGGATTAGGCGTTCTTTCCATGATTAACTCCTAGCGTTGAATAAACTGCATTGAGGCGATCGCGCCCAAAAAGAAGACAGTAGGGACAGCTAAGGTATGCACCGCGATCCATCTAACTGTAAAAATGGGATAGGTAACTGGTTGATTGATGTTATTACCGCTAGTCATGATCTCAAATTATTTTCCAATAAAGGTTTCTACTTGTTTTTTTGCTTCAAAACGATTGCTGACAATTGGCACTTCTTGACGGACTTGAGTAAAATACTCATTAGGACGAGGTGTGCCAAATACATCATAAGCCAGTCCAGTGCTGACAAATAACCAACCTGCAACGAATAATGCGGGAATGGTGATGCTGTGAATTACCCAGTAACGAATACTGGTAACAATGTCAGAAAACGGACGTTCTCCAGTGGTACCTGCCATTTATTTCACTCCCTTATCAAAAACTATTATTGAGTTTATTATCCTACAAAGTTTAGACAGAGTTACAACTTACAACTTTCTTCTGGTGAATACATCCATTATTGGGTGTAATTACGCCGCTGGGGCTGCTGTTGCTGCTGTTTTGGGGTTATATTTCAGTAAAACACCGCGATCGCCAATTATAAAACCTTGATCAGGGCTAAAAAATACAATTTTGTAAAGATTAGCTGCAACTGTCTCCACATCACGGTCTTTTTCCCAAGTTTTACCACCATCGGTGCTGCGAAGTAAATTACCGCTACCACCACCGATCCAAATTTCATCGGGTGTGCGATAAGCTAAATCGAGTAAACCCCAACTCGTGGATAACTCTGGATATTCTACCTCTAACCACTCTTCCGGTTTAGTAGGATCACTAAACTGAATTTGGCCACCTCGTGCTAACAACCACAATTGTCCATCGTTAGTAAAACCCATATTTTCTAAGCGACGGGAACTATTGCGGTTATGGGGTTGCCAAGCATTTTGTCCAGGTTCCCAAGTAGAATAAAAACTGCCTTTAGCAGAAACAGCGATATACTTACCATCAGGCGATCGCTCCAGAGTCCGCACCACACCAACGGCCGCGTCTAAATTAGCTTTCCAATTTTGACCACCATCTGTGGTTTGATAAATCGCTCCGATGTCGGTAGCCATTTCCGCTGTATTCTGACCTATTGCTGTAATGGCAATGGGGCTGCCAGGTAACTTTTCGCTTAAAGCAATCCGTGACCAAGACTTACCCTCATCAGTAGTATGGAGCAATAAAGAAGGTTCTCCAGCAATCCAACCTTCCTGACCAGAAAAACTAACGGAGTTAAAACGATATCTGGGATCATCCAACTCTAATTTTAGCGGTTGCCAAGTATCACCACCATCTTTAGTTTCTAAAAGAGTGGCATTACCACCCACCAAGTAACCATGCTGAGAGTTATTGGCAAAGCTAATATCTAACAACTTCGACTTTGTCGGGACATTAATCACCTGCCAAGGATTGTTGCTTATAGAAGGAACACTACTACACCCTATACAGGCGATAACTACTATTAACGCGGCAACAAAACTTTGCCACTTTTTCAAAATTGATTGCATCAGTATTACTGAGGGTTTCCAGTGGAGGTTTAATGAGATTTTCGCCGAATTGCGGTAAATAAAGATGGCGGTTTTTAATCTAGTCCGTAAAGACTAATAAAAAACAAGAAGCCAAGAGCCAAAGCCCCAAAAATCAAAATGTTCTTTTGAGTTGGTGTCAGGGTATTCACACCCAAACCGTAACCTAAGTTTTCCTTGAAACCAGAGGCAGTACCCGCTGGTCCAATATTCGCAAAAACAGTTTTCTTAGCTACACAAACTGGACAACGCCAATTTGTAGGTAGTTCGGCAAAAAGTGTTCCTGGGAGGACATCACTCTTGTCGTCTCCCTTCTCAGGTTCATAAACGTAACCGCAAGAGCGACACTCATAACGGTCTAACACTGGAGTTTCCATAGCTTGTTCAGCTTGTTCACTCATAGCTCGTAGTCTCGCAGAGGGGAATTTAAATATACGTTACAAATTATGACATAATTGCTGGACTTTTCTATCAACTCCCGGTCCCCTCATTTTTTTTGGAGTTCGAGAAATTGTCGAAAAACAGAAAATCTAGGTTGAGTAATGGTTTTATTGATTTCCGTTCTATAAAACTTACCCAAAATTATCAAGGTCTAGACACATCTGGACACCGATAATTTTGGCATTTACTTCCTGTTTCATTGAATTTTCCACATTTGCCATTTTTTACGGTTGCTGTGTCAAAATCAACTTATACATGAAGAAGTGCTAAAACTATATAAATTACAACTGCAAACTTGATTATGAGCGTCTTAATACCTCAGAAAATTTGATTATGAAAGAAGTCACTGCCAATTATGATGAATCATGGAAAGAAGCACTAAACGAGTATTTTGAAAGCTTCTTAATCTTCTTTTTTCCTGAAGTTCATCAATTAATTGATTGGACACAAACCCCTCGTTCTCTTGATAAAGAACTACAGGAAATTACGGCTTCATCAGCCACAGAAAAACGTATTGCTGATAAACTTTATCAAGTTTGGTTACTGGATAAACGAGTGATTTGGATATTGATTCACATTGAAATTCAAAGTCAATATGAAGTAGATTTTGGTGAACGGATGTATGTTTATAATTATCGTTCCTTTGATCTGTATCACAAACCTGTGGTTAGTCTAGCTGTTTTAGGTGATGAAAGTAGTAAATGGCGACCTAATACTTATAGTTATGCCATTGGCGGGTGTGAAGTTAGTCTTAAATTTCCCATTGCTAAACTGCTTGACTATGAATCGCGTTGGCAAGAATTAGAAACTAATACCAATCCCTTTGCTATCATAGTAATGGCACATTTAAAAACCAAAGCAACCACTGGGAATTTATCAGAACGGGAGCAATGGAAATGGACATTAGTTCGCGGACTTTATGAACGAGGATTAAATAAAGAGCAAATTGTGAAACTCTTTAAAATCATTGACATGATGATGACATTACCTGAGCAGTTACAGCAAAAGTTAGTCAAGAAAATTAACAGTTTTGAGGAGGAAAGAAAAATGCCTTTTATCAGTCCTACAGAACAAATGGCAATAGAACGCGGTAAGGAGATTGGTAAGGAGATTGGTAAGGAGATTGGTAAAGAGATTGGTGCATTACAAAATGCTCGTAATTACATCAAAACTGTTTTACAAGCTCGATTGGGTGAGGTTTCTTTAGAGATTACAGCATCACTGGCTCTGATTTCTAATCTATCTATTTTGGATGAAATGCTGAAACTGGCTGTAACAGTTAATTCTTTAGATGATTTTAAACAGGCTTTAGAATTAGCAACATTGACATAATTAATAGTTAAACGGGCGGTTTCTAACCGCGTCTACACAGGCAAAACCCACACTATGGCTAACGCCACGCTACGCTATCGGCAAGCTCAGTGACCGCCTACGTGGGTTTCAAATCCTTGATTTTTCGTTAGTCCGCGCAGGCGGACTTTGTCTGTGTAGCCGTGACTTCTAGTCGCCGGGGCTTAAATTGACTCGCCGTAGGCATCATATATATTTAAAGTTTTCTGTCCTCTAAGTCCTATGTGGTAAAACCCCGAAATATCCTACTCAGGTGAGATTTTTTGGAAAAGAAATAAATATCTAACTTTTGGTAGATGTCAAGGTTTTTTATACTTAATATTATCGTTTTGGCATAATTACTTACAAAAACCAGTTTAATTTTATGACATCTACACTTGCTAACGGTTTGATTGCTGATGAGTTGTACCTCAACCCAGCCCTAGAACAAGTAGGACTCTATCTGAAAGATTTTGCAATACCTTGTCCATTTAAAAAAATATCCTAACTTGTCGCATAGATATAGAGCTTGACACTTATCAGTATTTGTGTCAAACTTGTGCGTATATAGTCTTTAACTAAAAAGTGTTACAAATTGTGACACATCCTATCGCATTAGGGCATCATTAATACCAATAACTAATTAAATCTATGAATACCATACTCAACTCTGCTCTGACGCTGACATATAACCAACTCAGCACCTTTTCTGGTTTAGATAATTTCTGGCAGGTTTTCGATACCGCGTTTGGTACACAATACAACCGCAGCGGTGCGGAAATTCTGCGTTTACAATGGCTATCTGGTGATTTTAGTCAACTTCCGCAAGTTGAAATTCTTGATAGTAACATTCTTGGCGGTGCTAACGGGGCTTATGCCAGTAGCAATAATAAGATTTATTTATCAGCTAATTTTCTCGCAACTTCTACAGCAGAAGCTATTAGTGCAGTTCTGTTAGAGGAAATTGGGCATTTTATTGATGCTCAAATTAATCTCAGTGATAGTGCTGGAGATGAAGGGGAAAAATTCTCAGCCTTGGTGCAGGGGCAGAATTTAACAACTCAAGAATTAGACAGAATTAACACAGAAAATGATTGGGCAAATATTACTGTAGGAGGTGAACAAGTTGCTGTAGAGCAAAATACACCAATTGTTTTAACAGTGACAACAACCGCAGATCAAAATGATGGTAGTGCTACGGGTGGGTTATCCTTGCGGGATGCGATTTTAATAGCCAATGCTAATACAACCAATGATTACGTTATTGAATTGCAGGGAGGACAAACTTATTCATTGAGTATTAAGAATACTGCTTCACTTAATAATGGAGGAGATGAGCAAGCAGCAGTCAGAGGTGATTTAGATATTTTAGCCGGTGGAAAAATCACCATTAAATCTGTTGGCACTCAAAAAGCAATTATTGACGCAACAAATTTAAAAACAAGTTTTGCATCAGGCTTTGGAGATGCGGCAATTGATGTCAAAGAAAATGCCTATTTGATTTTAAATGGTGTAACGATTACTGGTGCATCTGTAGGTGCAGTTTGGATCAACCCTAATAGTACCGCAGAAATTAGTAATAGTCTCATTACTAATAATGAAATCACCGTCGCATCTGCTTTTTATGAGAGTAATCAGGATGGTAGCGGTATTACAAACTATGGAACTCTGCTTTTAAAAGACAGCACTATTAGTAATAATAAAGCTGCACGTTTTGGTGGTGGTATTTACAACAATGATACAGCAACAGCAACCATTATCAATACTACAATTAGTGGTAATACGGCTGATCAAAACGCTGGCGGTATTTTCAACTTTGGAATGGCGACAATTACCAATACTACAATTAGTGGTAATACGGCGGATAAAGCCGGTGGTGGTATTTACAACTTTGGAACGGCAACTATTACTAATTCCACTATTAGTGGTAATAAAACTAATCAATTTGGTGGTGGTATTATCAATACTGGAACAGCGACGATTACAAATACTACAATTAGTGGTAATACAGCTAATCAATATGGCGGTGGTATTTTTAGCAGTAACTCAACTTCAGCGACAGTAACAGGAAAAATTTATCTTAATAATAGTACCATTACTAACAACACTGCTGATTTAGATAGTAATAGAGACGGCAGCGGTGGCGGAATTACTAACGTCAGTGGTGCTGGAGAAGTTTATGCCAAAAATACCATCATTGCAGGCAATTTTGACACCCCAAATAATAACAGTGCTGCTTTAGGTGCTATTTACCATCCTGATATTAATGGATCGATTAATGGCAATAATTACAACTTAATAGGCAACAAAACAGGATCTAGTGGCACAATTGGCACGGGAACGGATCTTGTTAACTCTAATATTCTCCTTGGTACTCTACAAAATAACGGTGGTAGTACCCAAACTCATGCTTTATTTGATGGAAGTCTAGCGATTAATGCGGGTAATAATAGTCTAATTTCCTTAGACATAAATGATATTGATGGTGATGGAAATACAACTGAAACAATTCCTTTTGATCAACGCGGAACAGGTTTTTCTCGAATTGCAAATAATCGTGTAGATATTGGCGCATTTGAGTTTCAAGGAATCCCTTCTCCTTTTATCACAATCAATAATATTTCTGTTTCTGAAGGGAATAGTGGCACAAAAACGGGAACTGTAACAGTCAACTTAAACGCCGTAACTGATAAGACGGTGACGGTTAATTACACAACAGCTAATAATAACGCTATTGCTGGAATTGACTATACTGCTACTAGTGGTCAATTGTCTTTTGCACCAGGAGAAACCACTAAAACCTTTAATGTGAATATCTTGGGAGATAATATTGCTGAGGCTAATAAAAGTTTCTTTGTTAACCTTAGTAATCCCACGAATGCCATAATTGATCCCAACGCTGGACAAGGAATTGTCACTATTACCGATGATGAACCCCATCCTATCATTCTGGGAGGTAATTCACTACCCAATCCAGCTATTACCCTAACTGTAAATACAACCGCAGATCAAAATGATGGTACTGCTACTAATGGTTTATCTTTGCGGGATGCGATTTTAATAGCCAATGCTGACACAACCAACGATTACATTATCAACTTGACAGGGGGAACAACCTATAGTCTCACTGCTTTTTCTCTCATTGATACCAAGGGGGGAGATTTAGATATTCTTGGTAAAGTCACCATTCAATCAACAGGAACTCAACCTGCCACAATTGATGCTAGTGGTTTGACAAATGCAGATCGCGTTTTTGAGGTGTTTAATTACTTAAACTTGAGCAATATTGTAGTCAAAGGTGGAGCAACAACTGAAGATGGTGGTGGGATTTATATTCGCTCGAATGCTACAGCCTTATTATTCAACACAACTGTAAAAAACAATTCCAGTTCATCATCGTACTCATCGGACGGAGGAGGAATATACAATGATGGTGTATTAGCTTTAATCAACTCAACTGTTGCTGATAATCAAGTGGTTGGTTCTTATACCGACGGTGGTGGGATCTATAATAATGGTCAAGCCATTCTGTTGGGAACAACGATTAAAAATAACACTGCATGGTCAGGTGGTGGTATCGAGAGTGTTGGAACTTTAACTATCAGCAATAGCACGATTTATAACAACACTGCTGTAAGTTTTGGTGGGGGAATAGACTCTTACTCTTCTACAATTAGCTTAATTAACAGTAGCGTGAGCGGTAATAAAGCTTTATATGGCGGTGGAATTAGGGTAAGTAATGGGACACTTAATATATTTAATAGTACGATAACTCAAAATGCCACTACTGCTACTGGTACATACGACGGTTATGTTGGAGGAATTGACAATTCGGGTGCTAGTGTTAACCTAAAAAATTCAATTGTTGCTGGAAATATTGGTGGATATCCTGATCTTAAGGGCAACATTAATGGCAATAATAACAACCTAATCGGCAATCTTTCAGGAGCAAGTGGTACTGTTGGCACTGGAACAGATATCGTCAATCCTAACCCCAAACTTGGACCATTACAAGATAATGGCAACGGCATTTTCACTCATGCACTACTTAGCGGTAGCCCAGCAATTAATGCAGGTAATAACGCCTTAGTTTTAACAGACGTTTTCGATCTTGATGCCGATGGTAATAATACCGAAACCATCCCCTTTGATAACCGAGGCAGTGGATATACACGAATTTCCGGTGGTACAGTTGATATCGGGGCATTTGAATTTCAACCCGCTCTTAACCTCAGTCTCAGTATAAATGACGTTACCTTAACTGAAGGTAACAGTGGGACAAAAAACGCCACCTTTACCGTTACCCTTTCTGGTGAAACTTTCCAACCTGTCACCGTTAATTATGCCACAGCTAATGGCACAGCAACCGCAGGAAGTGACTACACAGCCACAACGGGAACATTAATCTTTAATGTTAACCCTGGAGAAACCAGTAAACAAATTACCGTTTCTATACTTGGGGATACTTTAGCTGAAAGTGATGAAACGTTCTTTATTAACCTAAGTAACCCTATCAATGCCACCATTGCTGATAATCAAGGGATAACGACAATTACTAATGATGATGGTTCTATTGGGAATACCCTGCCAGAAGTTGAGGGAAATAATACTTTTGCAACCGCTCAAGTGATTGCTAATACAAGTTTTAATCGTCAACTAGTCGCCGATATTCAGGATTTTAATGGCAGTAATATTTCCACAACTTATGATCACGTTAGTATTCTGGGAACAGGAGATGGCACATTTGATTTATATCGGTTTAATGCGCTTGCAAATACTCAGTTAGTTTTCGACATTGACAACAATAATTTTGATACCATACTGCGACTGTGGAATCCCAATAATAACCAATTATTAAGCAGTAATGATGATGGTATAGAAACCGGAAATACGGGTAACGATGCAGCATCATTTCTCACCTATAAAACACTAGCTACAAGTGATTATATCATTGGCGTTTATCGCTATTCGTCTTCGGCTTTAACACCTCCAGCAACAGGAGATAGTTACACCCTACATCTTTCGATGTTAAATGATGATGTTTTTACCCCAATAGAATCAGCAGGTAACACCAAACTAGTCAAAGATGCCACCAACAAATACTTTA
>NZ_VIKZ01000010.1:0-95708 GCF_009711985.1 Dolichospermum sp. UHCC 0260
GGAACACAAGAGCGCATATCACAGATAGAACTAAAAGTATAGGTCGGGTTTTCCACATTTAATGGTACGGCTAGTTCCTATAATCAAGAGGTGGGTTTTTCGACATCTGAATAGCACAATAATAAAAGATTAATCATCGGTGAGAGCAAACACTAGCAAAAAAATATTGGTAAAATTAATTATTAACAAAAATTAAACTAAAGAGCATGACTTAGCGTGACCCCACGCTATTTGCATTCCTAAATTTCTGTATTCTTGTTAAAGTGTTACCTTAAACCTATTATTTGCTTCCTTCTAATTCTTAACCTTGCTATATGGCCCGAGACTATTATGAAACCCTGGGTGTCTCTCGTGACGCCGACAAAGAAGAGATTAAACAGGCTTATCGCCGCCTAGCCCGAAAATATCACCCAGATGTGAATAAAGAATCTGGGGCAGAGGAACGATTCAAAGAAATTAACCGCGCCTACGAAGTGCTATCAGAGCCGGAGGTTCGCGCTCGTTACGACCGCTTTGGTGAAGCTGGTGTTTCCGGTGCGGCTGCGGCTGGCGCTGGTTTCCAAGATATGGGAGATATGGGTGGTTTTGCCGATATCTTTGAAAGTATTTTCAGCGGCTTTGCTGGTGCTCCAGGTGGACAACCCCAACAAAGACGGCGTGGTGGACCAGTGCGGGGTGATGATCTGCGCCTAGACCTGAAATTAGATTTTCGGGAAGCGGTATTTGGTGGAGAAAAAGAAATTCGTATTTCCCATTTAGAAACCTGTGAAGTTTGTAATGGTTCTGGTGCTAAATCAGGAACTCGTCCCCGGACTTGTAGCACTTGTAGCGGCTCAGGTCAAGTCAGACGGGTAACAAGAACGCCATTTGGTAGTTTTACCCAAGTGTCGACTTGTCCCACCTGTGATGGCTCAGGAACAGTGGTGGAAGATAAATGTGATGCTTGTGATGGTAAGGGCGCAAATCAGGTTACAAAGAAACTCAAAATCAATGTTCCCGCTGGTGTAGACAATGGCACGAGACTACGGATTTCCCAAGAAGGAGATGCGGGTCAACGCAGTGGTCCTCCTGGTGATTTATATGTCTATTTGTTTGTAAATGAAGATGAAGAATTTCATCGAGAGGGCATTAATGTTAACTCGGAAATTAAAATTAGCTACTTACAAGCGATTTTAGGTTGCCGGATAGAGGTAAATACAGTAGATGGTCCAGTGGAGTTGATTATTCCCGCCGGCACTCAACCGAATACAGTGATGAAATTAGAAAATCGTGGTGTTCCCCGTCTGGGTAATCCTGTGAGTCGCGGTGATCATCTGTTGACGGTGTTAATTGATATCCCCACGAAGATCATCCCAGAGGAACGGGAGTTGCTAGAGAAACTAGCTAAAATTAAGGGAGACAGGACAGGTAAAGGTGGTTTCGACGGATTCATAGGAAACTTATTTAAGTCATGAGTGGCTCTTTGATATTAACCCCTGACGCTCAACTGGATTTGCGTGGGACTCCTTGCCCGATTAATTTTGTGCGGACAAAATTATTTCTGGAAAAGATGCCTCCTGGCGATTTGTTGGAAGTCTGGTTAGATCCGGGTGAACCGATAGAACAAGTTCCTGATAGTCTAACAATGGCTGGTTATCAAGTGGAACAAATTACAGATTGTACTGGCTATTTTTCCCTGGTTATCCGTCGTCCGGTTACTGTGGCATGACAGGGGAAAATATTTCTACTAAACAGTTATTGGGTACGGTGTTAGCTGTACAGGCGAATTTTTATCGAGTACAGATGGATGAAGAAGAAGGAGTCAGGAGTCAGGAGTCAGGAGTCAGGAGTTCAGAAATAATAGAAAGTTCTTCTTCCCCTTCTTCGCTGTCACCTGTTCCCTGTCACCTGTCCCCTTCTTCCCCTATCCTTCTCTGTACCCGAAGAACGCGCTTAAAAAAGATTGGTCAACAGGTGATGGTGGGCGATCGCGTCATCGTCGAAGAACCAGATTGGGCGGGGGGACGAGGGGCTGTGGCTGAGGTTTTACCGCGTCATAGTCAATTAAATCGCCCAGCGATCGCTAATGTCAATCAAATTCTCCTGGTTTTTGCGGTTGCAGACCCGCCTTTAGAACCTATTCAATTGAGTAGATTTTTAATTAAGGCTGAGTCTACAGGAGTTGATGTGCTGTTATGTTTGAATAAATGTGATTTAGTCTCTTTAGAAGAAAAACAGCAAATTAGCGATCGCTTACTGGCTTGGGGTTATCAACCTTTATTTATTAGCGTTCAAAACAACATTAATATTAACCAAATAGCCACATATTTGCAGGATAAAATTACTGTGATTGCTGGTCCTTCTGGTGTGGGAAAATCCAGCTTAATTAATAGTTTGATTCCCGATATTAACCTGCGCGTCGGTGAAGTTTCCGGTAAATTAGCCCGTGGTCGTCATACCACCCGTCATGTAGAATTATTTGAAATGCCGAAAGGTGGTTTATTAGCAGATACTCCCGGTTTTAATCAACCAGATTTAGATTGTAGCCCCCAAGAGTTAATTCACTATTTCCCAGAAGCAAGAGAACGCCTAGCTGTTGCCCATTGTCGCTTTAGTGATTGTATCCATAAAGATGAGCCAGACTGTGCTGTTAGTGGTGATTGGGAAAGATATCAGCATTATTTAGAATTTTTAGAAGATGCTTTAGCCCATCAAAGCCATCTTAACCAACAAGCTGACCCGGAATCAAGTCTGAAATTAATATCTAAAGGCAAAGGTCAAAGTCAGTACGAACCCAAACTAGAAAGTAAAAAATACCGCCGAATTTCCCGCAAAACCCAATTACAAGACTTACAAGAGTTATATCGAGAAAGTGAGGATTAACCCAATGTTTCATTAATAGCAGTTATTAATAACTCATTGAGAGGGATTCCCGCGGCTTTGGCCATAGATGAAATGACACTTTTAGGCGCAAAAGAACAATACAAACCAGCTTCTAAAAACCAAGGTTCTCCGTTTGGATCAATGCGAAAATCAAATAAACTATAATGACGACAACCTAAAGCTTGATGACATTTTTTAGCCACTTCCTGAACCTTTTGGGTGATGGGGTCATGAGTATCTACAATCCAAGATTTTATATTATCTTTAGCCGCAAAACGCAAGTTACCATTGTCTGTTTGTTGAAGTTTATCAGCATAGTTGCGGATGGGTTTTTCGTAGGGGTCTACTAAATATTCTTCCAGGGGTAAACCTACTAACTCACCATTTTTAACAATAATACCACATCTGACTTCTCTACCAAGTTCGATGTATTCTTCTACAATCACTTCCTCTGCATATGCAAACGCCGTCTTTAAAGCAGTTTCGTATTCAGTAGCATCTTTAACTAAAGTTACTCCTAAAGAATTATCAGAACTTACAGGTTTAACAACTGCTGGAGGTTTAATTGTAGAAACGTCTCCAGGACGCAGAAGTTCTCCACGAGGAACTTTTACCCCTGCTGCGGCGACAATGGCTTTTGTTCTGGCTTTGTGTGCCGTTATAGCCATAATATCTGGAGTATTACCTATGTAGGGAATTTTGAGCAAATCCAATAGGGAGCGGTAGTGAGTCATTCCCGGAATACAAAACATTTGTGGTAATACCAAATCAATGTTTCGCGCTGTTAGAAACTCTATAGCTTTAAATAGAGACATAGGTTTTGTGATAGCAATATCTTCTGAACTTAGAGAAGGGGGAAATCTCCACAAAAGATCAGGTGTAATGTATGCAATTTCAAAATCATAGAGGGATTGATTTGCTATTCCTGTTAAACAATCTTGAGCGTAAAGACGCGACAAATTACAGTAAAAATCATTGTGTGCTGATCCAACTAAATGAAGAATACGCAGTTTTGACATAATTTATTTTCCTCTCTCATCTCTAATTATGATCTTCAGCCTGAATTTTGTTTAAAATTACTAGTCACCACCAATTTCTACTAACTTACCAATATTAAAATCTATTTTTACCCAACCTTTCAATTTTAATAGATTTTGGAGTAATAATAAAGTAATTTGCCAATGATGAACCATCAAAAATGGTAAAGGATCATCTCCTTGAAAAATAGCATCTGTACCTTCAGTAATTTTATTTATCCATGCTTTGAATTGACTAAAAGAACGAATTTCTGTGAATCTCCAAAGTTCATGATATAACCAATAAGTTGGTTTACTTGTTGCTAAAGGTTCTATATGTAGTTCATTTTCACTTAAATAAGCATTTGCTAACCCTGGATGATTATAAAACATAGTAATTGCGGTGTGAGTGCGGGGGTTACACTCAATTGGGTAAACTTTACCATCTTTTGTTTGGATAAAATCAAAAGAAATTTGTCCAGTTAAGTTTAATGATTTGACGAAATGTTGAACCCATTGGAAAATTTCTGGGTTATCAATTTGTTCATAATTAATTTGAAAAGGAGAAGATTTAGAACAACAATGTAAACGAATTTCTCCATTTCTAACGGTGCTGTGAGTACAATATTCTTGTCCCTTGACAAATTCCTGCATTACCCAAGGTCTTTCTGCACTAATTGGTAAGCTTTTGATATATTCTTCCATTCCTTCAAATGGTAATTTTGTCATATCTAATCGAGTTACAGAATCATATTTAATGCTTTTGAGTAAGTAGCGACTATGATCTTTTGTAAAGTCAAAATTGAGGATTTGTGCTGGGGAAGTAATCAAAAATGCTTTTGGTGCTGTTAAACCTAAATTCCGCGCTTGATCACATAAACTAAATTTATCATCTAATATTTTGGTCATCTCAGAATCAAAATGAAATACTTCACAATGGGGAGATAAAATGGGTTTTGCTAAGGAATCATAATAACTTGCTACGGGACTAGAAACAGGAATAAATACATCTATATTTTCTGCTTTGACAATATTTAATAATCCTTGCAAATAGCCATTTGCATCTTTTTCTGGTGCGGGTACTGTAAAGAATTTTGTCACTGCGTTAGAAAATTGATGTCCTGATAACCAATATTTGTGAGTTTCTACCATAAATACTTTATGTCCAGCGCGATGAAAAGAACGCGCAAGTTGTAAAGATTTTGTCATTTTTCCTCCTGTTAAGAGGATGTTTTGAGGATTTTCACAAATAATCTTTTTCTGAAAAGGAAGGGTGAGGAAATTAATAATTAAGGAAATGAGGACAATAATTAAATTAATCGGTAAAATCAAAGAGAGTAAAAGCAAAGTTCCCAGAGTTTGAAATAGAGAAATAATCGAATTCATAATTTTGTGGTAAATAGAATTATGTAGGTTGGGTTGACGGAAGAAAACCCAACATTTTATGAAATTTGTAGAGTGTTGGGTTGCGCTGTCGCTTAACCCAACCTACAATTTTGTGTTATTTACGTTTGATGATGGTTAAACCATCTCGTAATGGTAAAATGACCTGTTCAACTCTTGGATCTGCGGCTACAATTTGATTGAATTGTGCTATAGCTTCTCCGTTAGCTGTTCTCTTTGCTGGGACTAAATAAGGTTGTCCTTGGAGGAGGGTATTATCTACAAAAATAAAACCATTTTCAGCCAGGAGTCCGGTATTTAAAAGTAAGTTGAAGTAATCAACATACTCTTTTTTATCAGCGTCTATGAAGACTAAATCAAAGGTTTCTCCTGCATTTGCTAATTCTTGTAATGTTTGTAAAGCGGGAGCAATTTTAACTGTGATTTTACGACCGTGGAGAGAAGTTTGAAAACAGTTTTTAGCAAACTCGGCCACATAATCATCCACTTCACAGGCAATAATATCACCATCTGCGGGTAAAGCTTCCGCCATTGCTAAAGCCGAATATCCGGTAAACATTCCTATTTCTAGAATGCGTTTAGCTTTAGTCATGGACACAAACATTTTTAAAGTTTGTCCTTCAATATGTCCAGAAAGCATTTCTTGTTCTAACTGACGGACTGTTTCTCCATCATCAAATCTCTGACTCCAATCTTCAGAAGCTGTTTTTTTTGCTAAAGCTGCTAAAGCTGGAGATTCATTGGTTGTATGTTTATCCAAATAAGGATCAATTCCAGATGCTAAGTCATAGACTTTTTGTAGAGAAGCTGCAAGTTCATCAGAAACATTTTCCTGCTTGGCTATTTTCAAAGTTGTTTCTAGTTCTTCAACTAAAATACCCAAGGGAGTAACCGGTCTAGGAGTAATTGATTTCACTAAAGTTTCAGTCATTTTTATTATTTCTAACTCCTATTCCAAACCCAAATCACTAAGATACATTTCTATTCCTGCACCGTGATTAGGTAATGTGCTACATACGGCTTTATGGGCTGCGACAGCAGTTTCGAGTAATTCGGGTGAGACTTCTTGAATATAGTCACAAGCACCAATACCACCTCTAGGAACAGGCGCCCAAAGTCCACCTTCTCCCCGCTTGCGACGCATATTTTTTTGACCTTCAATCATCAGGTCCATATCTTCGAGAATAGGATGATAAACAGTTAAACCAAGAGACTGACATAATGCAATAATGCGATCGCGGTCCTCTGATTTTAACCAATTCATTTCTACAGCTAAAGTTGCACCAAAAGCCATTCCAGTAGTCACCGCGTGGCCGTGCATCATTTTCACCGCAGGTTCAAATCGGGGACTCCAAGTATGTCCATAACCATGAGGACGATCTTGATAAGTCTCAAACATATTCGTTCCCTCATGCTTCATATAAGAGAATAATGCTCGATAAATAATATCGTCTGCAATTTCTGCTAACTCCTGATTTTCTCCTAAAGTTGCAAAGTGAGTTTCAATTAAACGAGATCCGTATTTTTCCAACAATTCAAACAAAACAGCATCATCGGTAATGGCCATTTTAATAATTTCCGCTATTCCATTACGGATATGACCAGTAGCCAAAGTGCGGAAGAAACTCCGGTCAACTAAAGTGAGTACAGGAGGATGATAAGCACCAATACTGTTCTTGAACTGCTTACCATTGGTGCAGGTGCGAGGTGAAGGACCAGCATCAATAGCTGCAACTACAGTCGTCCCGACCATAACATAAGGAGTCCGTCGGTGTTGTAAAGCACAAGCTAACCCAGCGACATCACTAAGAACACCACCACCAATAATTAGAACAGGTTCGCTGCGGGAAACATCACAACCATCTTTCCCTAAATACCCTAGAATGCGATGGACTGTTTCTGGGGTTTTATCTACTTCCCAAGCCCGAAAAGCCATCATTTCTAAAGGAATTTCATGAGCATCAAAATATTTGCGAACCTGCTCACCATACAACTCATTAACTGTTTGGTCAATTACTGCTACACAACGACCAAGACTGTTATAAATATTAGCTAAAATCTCATTCTCAGGTTTAAAAACTCCTTCTACAACCTTGACTTCTGAGTTGAGAGTGAAATTAGCAGTAACCTCAAAAGAACGCCCATCTTTTTTATGTGCTATTTCCCCTGAACCCGTGTACCACTTGGATGTTAGATACTTTTCCCCATGAGTGAGTTTAATAATATTTGGTTCTGTTTGATTAGCAAATTTTCCTGTATCTACTACTAATTCATCTGTGATTTCTGAAGTTGGTAATATGCTTTGTAAACTCATTTCAAATGCCTTATCCTGATTATTGATATTTGCAAAAATGGAATTGAAAAAATTGCTTTTCTTGGAATAGCTCAACTTGAACAGTTCTTTCTTTTAACAAAATTGCCAAGATGAATTGATACTTGAAACTTCACATGATAATTTTCGCTAACCAGTTAGCTGGATAGCAGATTTACTCTTAACCTTAATCAAAAAAGTAACAAAAAATTAAGTTTTCTCATCTTGGCTAGTAGCTTGTGAGTAAATAATGAAATTTCATGAAAGTTCTTTACAAAGATTAACACATTAGTATCGCTGATTGGTTATATAAACTTTATGTATTAGTTAAATTAATACAAAATCTTTTTGCCTAAAATAATTTGAATAGATTTAGTGATTTAAATACTTGTCAAAAAAAATATATTATGGTACTAGGAATAAGCGAAAAAAAGATATATTAGTGAAAACGAGCGAAAAAAAGTCAAGTAAGTTACTTTGCACCCAGTCATGATCAGTATCTAGCCCTAGATTGGTTGTTCTGATAAAACTTCTTTCATGATCCCGATATCATCTTAAAATATTCTTAATTTCTACCAATTCTCGACCTTCAATTTACAAACCACCCTCAAACTATTATGGCTATAGGCTACGTCGCGCTTGTACTTCATGCACATTTACCCTTCGTTCGTCACCCCGGAAGTGACTACGTGCTAGAGGAAGAATGGCTATATGAAGCGATTACTGAAACTTACATTCCTTTATTAAAAGTATTTGAAGGCTTAAAACGAGATGGTGTTGATTTCAAACTCACCATGAGTATGACTCCGCCTTTGATTTCTATGCTTCGTGATCCTTTACTGCAAGAACGCTATGATGCTCACTTATCACAATTAGAAGAGCTTATAGAACTAGAATCTGAGCGCAATATTCATAATGGTCATCTGCGGTATTTAGCAGAACATTATGCAACTGAATTTAATCAAGCGCGGGAGTTATGGGAACGTTATCAGGGTGATTTAGTTACAGCGTTTAAACAGTTCCAAGATAGTAATAACTTAGAAATTATCACCTGTGGTGCGACTCACGGCTACTTACCATTAATGAAAATGTATCCCCAAGCTGTGTGGGCGCAAATTCAGGTAGCCTGTGAACATTATGAGGAAACCTTTGGCCAAGCCCCTAGAGGGATATGGTTGCCAGAATGCGCCTATTATGAAGGTGTGGAGCGAATGCTGGCGGATGCTGGTTTACGTTATTTCCTCACCGATGGTCATGGCATTTTATACGCTCGTCCCCGTCCGCGCTTCGGTAGTTATGCCCCAATTTTTACAGAACCGGGTGTAGCGGCTTTTGGTCGAGATCATGAATCTTCCCAGCAAGTATGGTCTTCTGAAGTGGGTTATCCTGGTGCAGCCGAATATCGGGAATTTTATAAAGATTTGGGTTGGGAAGCGGAATATGAATATATTAAGCCCTATATTATGCCCAATGGTCAGCGCAAAAATACAGGTATTAAGTATCATAAAATTACCGGACGGGGCTTAGGTCTTTCCGATAAAGCTCTTTATGATCCTTACTGGGCAAAGGAAAAAAGTGCAGAACACGCTGCTAACTTCATGTATAATCGTGAGCAGCAAGCTGGGCATTTACACAATATCATGGGTCGGCCGCCAATTATTGTTTCTCCCTATGATGCGGAGTTATTTGGTCATTGGTGGTATGAGGGTCCTTGGTTTATTGATTATCTGTTCCGTAAGTCATGGTATGACCAGAAAACCTATGAAATGACCCATTTAGCCGATTATTTACGGGCTAATCCTCAGCAACAAGTATGTCGTCCTGCTCAGTCGAGTTGGGGCTTTAAGGGTTTCCATGAATATTGGTTGAATGATACTAATGCTTGGGTTTATCCACATTTGCACAAAGCTGCGGAACGGATGATTGAAATTTCCCAAATTGAAGCTGAAGATGAATTACAGGAAAAAGCACTTAACCAAGCTGCGCGAGAATTGTTATTAGCACAATCTTCTGACTGGGCGTTTATTATGCGGACAGGAACAATGGTTCCCTATGCAGTCAGAAGAACCAGATCCCACTTAATGCGCTTTAATAAACTCTATGAAGATGTGAAAGTGGGTAAGGTTGATAGTGGTTGGTTGGAAAAAGTCGAGTCAATGGATAATATTTTCCCCAATATTAACTATCGCGTTTATCGGCCAGCATTTTAAGTAGTTCCCAGATCCCCGACTTTTTGAAAAAGTCGGGGATCTATATCTAGAAAAGCAAAACCCCCAGTCACAATGCTGGGGGTTATTTTTATACACATCTTGTCAAATTGCCAGTAAATACTATCTGGGTAAGTTGCGGCTGTTGTAAGCATCAATAGCATAGGCGGGTGTGCGTTGGGTATAGTCTATATCTACGCCAGTAATAGATTTAGCCAAAGCTGCAAATTTGTCAGAAGCCCAATTGCGTTCGTGAATGGGCTTGCTTTGTTCACCCATGAAATAAGCTAGAGAACCGATAACGGAAACTGCTACCCAAGCAACAACCAATAGAGAAATTAAAATAGCCATTCGAGAACCTCGTTTTTTACTTTTTGTAACCTTATGTAAATAAATATAACAGATTGTTAACAGAAGTTGCAAATTATTTTCTGGTGTGTATGCCCCTCAAAGAGGTGAGGTATTCCCCACTGTAATAATTTCGTAACAAAACGCACTAATACAAGAAATGATGAGAAAATCGTCTGGGTATATTTTTGTTGGGTTTTTTGTAAAAAAAAATAATCAGATCCCCGACTTCTCAAAGAAATCGGGGATCTATGTCCTGAGCATGATTACAAATGCAGTTGAGCAAGGAAATGATGAGTAATGGGTAAACTATCCACCACCATTGCCAAACACAACAGCATCATGTAGGAAATGGAATACAAAAATAATTCCCGCGCTATGGTTTTATCTTCGGGATTTTGCAATAAGCGCCAAGACTTATGGACAAATACTCCCCCTAAAGTCAAGGCAATAACAGCATAGACAATCCCGCTGGCGTGTAAGGGATAAAACAGCAAGATAGTCGCAGTGACAGTAATCACCGTATAAAACCAAATTTGCCGGACGGTGGCTTTATTACCCGCTACCACAGGTAACATTGGTATCCCCACCTTAGCGTAATCATCACTAATCATTAAAGCCAAAGCCCAAAAATGGGGAGGTGTCCACAAAAAGACAATGGCAAAAATTAGCCACGCAGACCAGCTTAAAGTGTCCGTTACTGCTGCCCAACCGACTAAAGTGGGAATTGCCCCTGCTGCACCACCAATGACGATATTTTGAGTGGTATGGCGTTTGAGCCAGTGAGTATAGACTAAAACATAGAAAATGATGCCAGAAAAGGCTAAAAATGCTGCCAGGAGATTGGCAAAAACGGTGAGGAGGGTAAAAGAAAGTACAGCCAGAGCGATCGCAAAAATTAAAGCATCACGGGATTGGATCTTCCCGGAAGGGATGGGGCGGTTGCGTGTCCGCTCCATATCATAATCTATATCTCGATCATAGATACAGTTAATAGTTTGGGCGCTGGCTGCTGCTAAAGTTCCGCCAATCATTGTAATAATTAACAACCAGGGATCTACCTCACCCTTAGCGGCTATCCACATACTCCCAGCAGTGGTAATTAATAGTAGGGGAATAATCCGGGGTTTGGTTAGCTGGTAGTAACTTTGAACGACTTGGAGAAATGTGTCGTGTTGACGACGAGAGACATTAGTCTCAATCATGTTAGGTCTTTTTCCTTATTTTTCAAGAACTGGTCAGCAAACCGCTGTAAGCAGGAGTCAGGAGTCAGGAGTCAGGAGTCAGGAGGAAGAAGGAGGAAGAAGGAGGAAGAAGGAGTTACTGTGTTGGTGAGGGAGGAAGCAAACCATCCCGCAGTGATAAAACTGTAAATACTACCAAAGTCCCCAGTAAAGTCGCACCGATAGCTTGGTGAGAAACGGTAAGGGGTTCAACTTGTAAATGTAAACGGAAGGTAGCCACACCCAAAAGAAGTTGTAAAATCAACAAGCCACCAGCCAGATTTGCCAGTTTTCGCAAAGCCGGATGTAGGGCTGGTGTGCGCCAAGAAATTAAAACAACTGCTAAAGTAGCGATGGTTGGGGGTACTACGCCAAAAATATGGCTATACATGACATCACAAAGTTGTTCCCCGGACAAACATTGGTGCAAAGCCCAACGAGAACCTACTATTGCACCCAATAAACTTTGTAAGTAGACGCAAACAGCAGCAGTTAAACCCACCCAAGGCAACTTTCCTACTGTTCCCGTGCCTTGATAGGGAATCAAACTTGTACCGATAATTAACAACGTAGTGAAAAATAGTAACGCTGTTCCTAAATGGGCGGTAACGATATCAAACCGCAATAATTCAGTTACAGTCAGTCCTCCCAGAATCCCTTGGAAGACAATTAAAAACAGGGCAAATGTGGAAGCCCAGGGTAGCCACTTGGGTAAATGTTGACGATGCCACCAGGATAAACCACAAAGGGCGATCGCACTAAAGCCAATTAAAGCTGCATCGAGGCGATGAAACCACTCCAAAAACACTTGGAGATTCATTTGCTTGGCTGGAACTAACTCCCCATAGCACAAAGGCCAATCAGGGCAAGCGAGTCCAGCATTCATAACGCGGGTGGCACTGCCTATAGCCATCAAAATTAAGGTGGCTACGCATATTTTCCACACCAAGCGACGAATCATCTCCTGGGGCTGTTGTGCTACTGTGGCCGCTTTATTTTGTTGTTCTAGGACAAATTCGTTCATTAACAATACCTTTGGACCGCTTGTGCTGGAAATTGAAAATTTTCTATTTTGATTTAGTCCCGACTTCTACTTACCCTAACCTATAGGTCAGAATATAGAAATCAGCTTTCCCTTACACTTTGGATCACTTTAGCTAGTTTCCGCTGTAAGATTTCGTGCTGTTTTGCAGATAGAAATAATTAATCAATGGGAATTAATGGGAATTAATGGAAATTTCTGAAAATTTTTTGCCTAATTGTCATCTAACCTGGGCAAGACAACTTATCTCCCTTGTACTCAAAATTGTGTTCTTAATCGAAAAAATTAATAAAGATTTCAGACCAGCGGATACTATATCTCATTGCCTGCACTACCTTAGTATGTAGAGTTACTTTAACAAGTGAAGTAACTTACAGATAAAATAGTCAATTAATCAAGAAATCAGCCGTGAAAATTCCAAATGCAATCTGGACATTACTCATTGGCATTGTCCTCACCCTCGCCAGTCTCTGGTACGGTCAAAATCACGGTCTATTACCTGTAGCGGCCTCAGACGAAGCCCCCTTGGTAGATGGTCTATTCAACACCATGATGACTGTTTCTACAGGCATATTTTTGATTGTTGAAGGTGTTTTAATTTACGCTGTTATTAGATATCGTCGTCGGGCTGGTGACAATGCAGATGGGCCAGCAATTGAAGGTAATGTGCCTCTAGAGATACTCTGGACAGCGATCCCCGCAATTATCGTTATCGGTATTTCTCTCTACAGTTTTGATGTATATAACAACATGGGCGGCTTTGATCCCCATTCGGCTCATGCTGCCCCGATGATGGAAAATGCCATGAATATGCCGGGAACGGCAATGGCTGCCACCCTCATCAGTACAGAAGCATCTGGACAAGTATCACAATTAGATACCGATGCTGATGCCGTTAAAAAACCAGCAGAATTAACCATTAACGTCTCTGGAATGCAATATGCTTGGTTATTTACCTATCCAGATAATGACGTAACAACAGGTGAATTGCATTTACCCATTGGCAAAACAGTGGAAATCAACATGACAGCCAGTGATGTTATCCACGCCTTTTGGATTCCAGAATTTCGGGTGAAACAGGATGCCATTCCTGGTAGACAAACCAATTTGCGTTTTACTCCCAGAAAAGCGGGTGATTATCAACTTATTTGTGCTGAACTGTGTGGACCATATCACGGGGTGATGAAAAGCCAAGTAGTTGTGGAGTCACAGGAAGCTTTTGATAGTTGGATGCAAGAACAGCTAATTGCTGGTAAAGAGATCCCTAATCAAGCCGTAGCTGTGAATTCCATGGCCATGACTGCTGATGAATTTCTCTCTCCTTACACTCACAATATGGGCATTCACTCAGAAATTCTGCATCAAATTAAGTAGTTTAAGAATTACTTGAGTTGCAGTGGTTACAAAAAAAGATTTTGAACCTTTAAGTTATACATTCACGTAGGGGAGGTAGGGGAGGTAGGGGAGGTAGGGGAGGTAGGGGAGGTAGGGGGAGAAATTTCTGTCTTCTTTCTGTCTTCTTTCTTCCTTCCTTCCTTCTGAACTCCTTCCTTCTGACTCCTGACTCCTGACTCCTGACTCCTTTTTAAAATATGACACAAGCACAGTTAGAAGAAATTGCTAATGTCCCTAACCATGCTGAAGAACATGAGGAAAGGCATTGGCGAGACTTTTTCGGTTTTAGTACCGACCATAAGGTGATTGGAATTCAATATCTGGTCACTTCGTTTGTTTTTTACTGCATTGGCGGCGTAATGGCTGATTTAGTGCGGACAGAATTACGGACTCCAGAGGTAGATTTTGTCACGCCAGAAGTCTATAACAGCCTGTTTACCCTCCATGCCACAATCATGATTTTTTTGTGGATTGTGCCAACAGGGGCGGGATTTGCTAACTATTTAATCCCGCTGATGATTGGGGCGAGAGATATGGCATTTCCGCGCCTGAATGCGGTAGCTTTTTGGATGGTTCCCCCAGCAGGTGTATTACTGGTTGCTAGTTTGGCGGTAGGTGATGCCCCGGATGCTGGTTGGACTTCTTACCCGCCGCTGAGTTTGGTGACAGGCCAGGTGGGTGAGGGGATTTGGATTATGAGTATCTTGCTATTGGGAACTTCTTCGATTTTGGGGGCGATGAATTTTCTCGTCACCATTTGGAAGATGCGTGTTCCTAGTATGGGCATCTTTCAAATGCCTTTGTTTTGTTGGGCGATGATAGCAACTTCGGCTTTAGTGTTGGTATCTACACCAGTATTAGCTGCGGCTTTGATTTTGTTGGGTTTTGATTTGTTGGCAGGAACAAACTTTTTTAATCCCTCTGGGGGCGGAGATCCTGTTGTTTATCAGCATATGTTCTGGTTCTATTCTCACCCAGCGGTTTATATTATGATTTTGCCTTTCTTTGGGGCAATTTCGGAAATTCTGCCAATTCATGCCCGCAAACCGATTTTTGGCTATAAAGCGATCGCTTTTTCATCCCTAGCTATCAGTTTCTTAGGCTTAATCGTCTGGGCGCACCATATGTTTACCAGCGGTGTTCCCGGTTGGTTGCGGATGTTTTTCATGATCACTACCATGATCATCGCTGTCCCCACTGGGATTAAAATTTTCGGTTGGTTAGCTACTATTTGGGGTGGCAAAATTCGCCTCAATAGTCCCATGTTGTTCGCTATCGGCTTTTTAGCAACTTTTGTGATTGGTGGCATTAGTGGCGTAATGTTGGCTGCTGTTCCTTTTGATATTCACGTTCACGATACTTACTTTGTGGTGGCACATCTCCACTATGTTTTGTTTGGTGGTAGTGTGTTAGGGATTTTTGCGGCTATTTATCACTGGTTCCCGAAAATGACGGGACGGAAAATGAACGAATTTTGGGGTCAAGTGCATTTTGCCTTAACCATGATTGGTTTAAATATGACTTTCTTACCCATGCACAAACTCGGACTCATGGGGATGAATCGCCGGATTGCTGAATATGATCCTAAGTTCACGGCTTTGAATGAAATCTGTACCTACGGATCTTATATATTGGCGGTTTCGACGTTACCATTTATCATCAATGCCGTTTGGTCTTGGTTCTATGGCGAAAAAGCCGGTAATAATCCTTGGCAAGCGTTAACTTTGGAATGGATGACTTCTTCTCCTCCCAGTATTGAGAATTTTGAAACTCTTCCGGTTTTGACTACTGGCCCCTACGATTATGGGGTGAGTGAGGAACGGGTGGAAACTGAATCTGTGTTAACTCCCCAAACTGAATCAGCACTTTAGGGGATTGACATGACCCGCCCAGAACTGAAGTTCCGGGCTAATAACTAAAGTCCGTTAAAACGGACTAGAAATTTCTTTTAGTCGTCTTTAGACGACTTTCGCTATTAGACTCAGAATTCATTGTGAGGCGGGCTAGTAGTCTGTCAAGATAAAAATGATGGACTGTAGTGTGAGCGTCTCGCTCACGCGGGCAAGACTTGTACTGAGCAAGCGAAGCCCTGAGCCTGCGAAGCCCTGAGCCTGTCGAAGGGTCGAAGGGTCGAAGTATGCCCGCACTACCAAAAACCCGTCAAAATAAATTTGACAGACTACTAGATAAAAATGAAATAGCCCTGCCTTGAACCCATTACCAATTACTAATTTATGCAAGGTCAAATTATTGACACGGGGAAAACTGAATTAAGTCACCACACAACTGTTTCTCATCATGAGGAACATCCAGATCATCGTTTGACTGGTCTATTTATGTTCCTTGTGGCTGAGGGAATGATTTTTATGGGTTTGTTTGGTGCATACCTGACTTACCGTTCTACTATTCCGGTTTGGCCACCAGTAGGGACACCGGATTTAGAATTGTTGTTACCTACTGTGAATACTTCTATTTTGATAGCTAGTAGTTTTGTGATGCACAATGCTGATACTGCTATTAAAAAGAATGATACTAAGGGAATGCGGGTTTGGTTGGCAATTACCGCAGTTATGGGGGCGATTTTTTTGGCGGGTCAGGTTTATGAATATGCTCATTTAGAGTTTAGTCTGACTACCAATTTATTCGCTAGTACGTTTTATGTGTTGACTGGGTTTCACGGCTTGCACGTTACCATCGGTGTTTTAGCGATTTTAGCAGTTTTGTGGCGATCGCGTACTCCTGGACACTACAGCAATGAAAAACGATTCGGGATTGAAGCAGCGGAAATTTACTGGCATTTTGTAGATGTAATTTGGATTATTTTGTTCGGATTACTGTATTTACTCTAGGTATTTATTACTTAGTTGTTCACTCCACTCGAATAACCTACAATCCCCCTCTCTTTGGGGGTTTTTTATTTTCTCTCTTTAAACTTTCTCAACTTGCTTGGGTGCTTCCATTAGAGTAAATAATTGTCCTAATCTAATTATTCGCAAAATTTGATGATTTATTTGGAGATTTAAGAGTTATTATTTTTAGCAAAGATAAATTTAAAAACTTTCATAAACCGAATTAATGTGGTGTCTTATCCCCCAGTTTGTATTTCACAGCCTAGCTGTCCTATTCATTTAGTTGGCAAAACAGGACAAGCTGTAGAGATTTCTATTCATACTCCCAGTCCATATATCTGTGCCAATTGCGAACAGATCTTACCAGATTGGAAACAGCAGCAGTTTTTGTGGGTAGTGGTTGTTTTACAGCAATCACAATATTCTCTAGAAGAAATGACCACAGAAACAGAAATAGAAAAGGAAAAGCTGCGGGAAAAATTTATGCGTTTTGGTTGCGATTTGGCATTTAATTTGCGCGACCGCGGGTATTTAACAGACTTGATAGATCCCCGGACAGGTTATCCATTACTGTCTCATTCTGGCTTAGTTCCCCACGATGATACAGCAGTAGCCCAAGCCTTACTCAAGTATCCCGCAATTGAAAATAAATGCCATGTTCTTGTGCATCCTCAATGGGGAACTGCTGTTTATCCCAGTGTCATGCTTTCAGAAGCACCTCCAGACATCATTGAATCAGTCACTAAAGCCATAGCACCAATGCACGGTTGGATAGAGGTTTAGTAGAGCAAGGGGATGTAGGGGGGAGGAGGTAGGGGAGGTAGGGGAGGTAGGGGAGGTAGAGGAGGAGGTAGGGGAGGCAGAGGAGGAGGTAGGGGAGGTAGAGGAGGTAGGGGAGGTAGGAATAAGATTTTTCCGACTGACAACTGACAACTGACAACTGACAAAATAAATGTGTAGGCTAGAATTACGAAGCTTTTAGTCAGAGGAAGGGAGTATGGATAGTAATAATTGGTTGCAACAGTTAATGATGTTGGGTATTGGCACAACTTCTTTAGTTGCAGACAAACTGAAAGAAGTCAGTGATGAACTGGTTAAAGACGGTAAACTCAATCCTGAGCAAGCTAAGGCGGTAATGGATGATCTTGTTACCCAATTACAGTCTGAACAAGGTAATTGGGATGAGCAAATGCACCGACAAATGCGGAATATGATGCAGGACTTGGGAGTTGCCCGTCAGTCAGAAGTAGATGAATTACGGGGAAGAATTGACCGTTTAGAGCGTCAGGTTCGGGATTTGGAAAATAAGCTGTGGCGCTAAACGGTCATTTCTGATTTAAACTAATTTGTGTTCTATCGGTAATCTGATCATCAGTAATTAAAACAGAGAGGGCTGATTTTGAAAGGAATTTTCCTCAGCGTGGTGTTAATGCTGGTATGTGTTGGTGTTTTAGTATTTACCCAAATTAGTGGTCAAAAAGATACTGCAATCACTGCAATCGGTAATTCTTCCGCAGCACAACCAACCACCACTGTCACTCAAGAAAACAATACTCTAATAAAGAGCAATACTATGTCTGAAGCTAAAGTTGTTACTACCGACTCTGGATTAAAATATGTGGAACTAGTCGAGGGAACGGGCGCAATTCCCCAAACTGGCCAAACCGTTGAGGTTCACTATATCGGTACTTTAGAAGATGGGACTAAATTTGATAGTTCGCGCGATCGCGGTAAACCCTTTAGCTTTAAAATTGGTGTAGGACAAGTAATTAAAGGTTGGGACGAAGGCGTAATCACTATGAAAGTAGGTGGCCGTCGCCAATTAATTATCCCTGAACAATTAGGCTATGGTGCCCGTGGTGCTGGTGGTGTGATTCCCCCCTACTCTACTTTAATTTTTGATGTGGAATTGTTAGGCATTAAATAGGTAGATAGACACAATTAAATATAAGATTGGCGGACAGGATGCCCACCCCACAAAAGTTATATATTTATTGTGGGGTCGGCTTCTAGCCCGCCATAGTCCTGGTTAAAAAACATATATTACTTCATCAACTTGAGTGTGATATGAATACTGCTTATTTGGACGAATCATCTTCCTTTAGCTTTGACTTTCTCGCACCTCACCCCAGCCAAGATGCTGATTTACTCCAACAGCTATCTTTTATTCCTGGGTTGAAAGAAATTCTCATGTTACGTCAAGTTCACGCTCTAGAACACGCTACGGTTTGGGTATTAGGGGACAATAAAAAACCCTATTCACCACCAGGAACAAGCACTAATACGCAATTAGATGATGAATTATTAGGTGGTTTGTCTACCGAACAGGGATTTTTTCTATATGGTGATGTGAATATTAATGATTTGCGCCGCGCGGTAACATTAGCTAAACATCGTCTTACCAGTGGAGAATGGGATTTAGCTATACATCCCCGTTGTGGCACAAATGTATCTGTGGCTATGTTATTAACTGCTGGACTATCGGTAACTGTACCTTTTATGTTGCCGTTTCGACCAATTGAACAACTTATTGGCTTAGGTTTAGCAGCAACGGCCGCAGCGGGAATTGCACCGGATTTAGGAATGCTCACTCAGCGTTATATTACAACTTCTATCCCTTTTAATTTGGCTGTTGAAAATATTACTATTGCTCGTGATTTTTGGGGAAAGGAAAGTCATTTTGTTAAGGTATCTTGGGAAAAATAGGAGTTAATAAATCAGGAGTTAATAAATCAGGAGTTAATGAACCACAAAGGAACGAAGAACACGAAGGAAGAAGAAAGAAGGAAGAAAATTTAATATTTAGTATTATGAAAAAGCTTTACTTTTTAGTTCCGGGGACAGATGGTAAATTTGCTTGTGGTGGTCTTTGGGCGGAGTTGAAAACGGTTACTTTAGCTCAACAGATTTGTGCTGCTGAAGTAGTTACTTATCGTCAGCGGGAATCAGGTAAATTGTTTTTAGACGATTTATTGCGAGAGGAAAATTTAGATGATGTAATTTTTGTGATTAGTTGGGGATTTGATGTTGGTAAACTTGCATCTAAATTGCAAAAATATCATGTAATTTATCATGCTCACAGTGCAGGTTATAAGATTAATTTACCATCAAGTATTCCCATAATTACAGTTAGCAGAAATTCTCTAGGTTATTGGGGACAACAAGCACCAAATTCTCTAATTTATTATTTACCTAATCAAATTAGTCAGGAATTTACTAATTTACATCAAAATCGAGATATTGATGTTTTAGTTCAAACGCGGAAATCTTCAGAATATTTAATTAAGTCATTAATTCCAGCTTTAGAAAAAAAATGTAAGGTGTTGGTTATTGATAGTTATGTAGAAGATTTACCAGCTTTATTTAATCGCACTAAAGTTTATCTTTATGATTCGGCAGAATATTGGAAATTACAAGGAGTTAGCGAAGGATTTGGTTTACAACCAATGGAAGCATTAGCTTGTGGTTGTCAGGTGTTTTCTAGTGTCAATGGGGGATTATCTGATTATTTAGATCCAGGATTTAATTGTTATAAAATCGCTGGTTATGCTTTGGAATATGACGTAGATAGAATTTTGAAAGTTTTAGCATCTTCTACATCATTGACTTTATCTGAAAATGTATTAGCAGAGTATAGAACTGAGAATATTATCCAACGCTTGCGGGTAATTTTAACAGAAATTAATGATTTCTTTGCTCATGAAAATAATTACTCAAATCCAATTGCCAATTTGACAAAAATTCGGTTAGCAAAATTGTTTATACAGAGAATTTTTGGTAAAATTAAAAAGAAATATTTACAAAGTAATTAAGGAATCTCATGAATAGACGATTATTGGTGACAGGGGGAGCTGGGTTTATTGGAGCGAATTTTGTCCATCATTGGTGTCAAGCTTATCCAAATGATAAATTAGTGGTATTGGATGCTCTTACCTATGCTGGAAATCGCCATAATTTAGCATCAGTTGCAGAAAGAGAGAATTTCCGGTTTGTCCAAGGGGATATATGCGATCGCTCTTTAGTTGATAAATTACTCTTAGCAGAAAATATAGATACTATAGCCCATTTTGCCGCCGAATCTCACGTTGATCGGTCAATTACTGGACCTGCTGCATTTGTCCAAACTAATGTAGTAGGAACTTTTACTCTTTTAGAAGCTTTTCGTCAACATTGGGAAGCAAAAACACAACCTGATAATTACCTATTTCTTCATGTTTCTACAGATGAAGTTTATGGTAGTCTCACTTCAGATGAACCAGCGTTTTCAGAAACTACAGCTTATAGTCCCAATAGTCCTTATTCAGCCTCAAAAGCTGGGAGTGATCATTTAGTTCGGGCTTATTATCATACTTATAAATTACCGACAATTATCACTAATTGCTCTAATAATTATGGTGCTTTTCAATTTCCCGAAAAGCTAATTCCTTTGATGTGTATTAACATTTTAACTGGTAAAGAATTACCTATTTATGGTGATGGAAAAAATGTTCGAGATTGGTTATATGTAGTTGATCACTGTCGGGCTTTAGATGTGGTAATCCATCAAGGAAAACCAGGAGAAAATTATAATATTGGTGGTAATAACGAAGTTGAAAATATCAGTCTGGTACAAAGTTTATGTGAAATCATGAATGAATTAGCACCAGATTTACCAGTATATCCAGCGGAAAAATTAATTACTTTTGTGAAGGATAGACCTGGACATGATCGAAGATATGCTATTAATGCCAATAAGCTAAAAACAGAATTTGGTTGGACTCCATCCGTGACAATTAATGAAGGGTTACGTTTAACTGTAGAATGGTATCTGAATAATCATGATTGGTGGAAACCTTTGTTATGAGAAATTCATCAATTACTAGCCAATCCTTAATTCTTCTTAATAATGAATAGGAAATTTGGATTGGAGTAAATTTCTGACAGCTACTTCTAAATCATTTTCTTTAAGCAAAGATTCTCCGATGATCACTGTTTGTACACCAATTTCAGCAACAAATGATAAATCATCGGGGGTTTCTATACCTGATTCACTGATGACTAAAATTCCTAGGTTTTGAAGTTGCGATCGCCTAGCTGCCAATAATTCCTGAGTAGTGTTAATATTGATATTAAAATCACTTAAACTCTGGTTATCAATGGAAACTATCCTGACATCTTCTAATGCGAGAACCCTATCCAAATCATTTAAGTTATGAACTTGGATGACAGCATTCATCCCTAAGTAGTGAATCACTCGTAAGAAGTTTTGTAATTGCTTATCTGTCAGAATAGCAGCAATTAACAATATTGCATCTGCACCAGCGGAACGGGCTAAATAAATTTGGCAAGGATCAATGATAAAATCTTTGCAAAGTAGAGGTATTCCTACGCGATATCTGATAGCACGAAGATGATCAAACCCACCATGAAAAAACTTTTGATCAGTGACAACAGATACACAAGATGCTCCTCCTTTTTTATAAGCCTGAGCAATAGTAACTGGATCAAAATCTGGTCTAATTACACTATGATAAAGTGATGCTTTTTTCACTTCTGCAATTAAACTAGGTTTATAAATACTCAACTGCAAAGCCGTAAAAAAGTCCCGGACAGTAGGAGCAGCAGTTAACTGACGTTGCAAGGAAGCCCAAGACATATCTTTTTGTATTTGTGCAACTTCTAGTTTTTTCTGCCACACAATTTCTTGAATAATTGCTTGCATTTGATGATTATAACTTGTGGTTGGGTAGATCATAAAATCGGCATGATAGTCATAAATTTTTATTGATGAATCTTCACCTTTCCTTCTTATTTTTCAGAAAAAATTCTCACAAATCCATGTTTAAAACGCAACTACTTTAATTCCAAATCAAACCTGTCAACTTTGCTGATAGGTGGTTAATTTTGCTGAGAATTACCAAGCAAGCAGTTAGTTTTAAGTAATCTGATATAAGTACGATAGGGGATATAGTCCATAGGGTTGTAACCAGCAAATTGTAAAACTAGAACACAAGCCCAAGAATATTTACCAGATATAATCGCTTTGATTATTTGCTCTATTTGTTCAGTCTTGATTTTTTTATGAACAGATGAATTATAATCGTTAAAATTTTGACTCATAATCTGCACTCCTGTTGGTAACAACAATCATCCAATTTTTTTGAAGACTTTCCCGATACTTATCAGCAAAGGCTTCTTTTTAAGACTACCGAAAATTACCCTCCTAATACATGAATTATTTTTTGATTAACTTGATGATTTTTTCGCTCTTATTTTTTTACATTTAATTAATTATAATAATCTTGTTTTTTAAGTGTAATTTAAGCAGCGACAATTATATAATATTTTTCTCCATTTTTATGTTAATTTTTTTGTGTAATCAAATTACAAGTTATTTAATCCAATTTACTGGTTTGTAATTGATTATCCGTAAAATTATCACCCCCTTTTATATTTTTCTTAACTTTCATCTGTATTTTTATTACTTAATGTTCTTATTCAAACATTTTAGTTACTTAGTATCTATGATGCCAAATCAAAGGACTCCTACCTAAATATACGTACTGTTGTAACTGAAACGCCTATTGAACGTCCAAAAAGAAAACAACAGGAATTTTATTCAGGAAAGAAAAAACGTCGTTTTTTATCAATTACTGCTTGGTAAATTGCTATTAGTTGCTGGTAATTATTTTCAGGGGTATAACGTGCTTCATAAGCAGAGCGAGCATTTTTACCCATACAAATCATTTCTTCAGGATGCTCAAATGCCCATCTTATTTTATTTGCTAAATCTGTTGAATTGCCAGATTGGAAATGCAGACCAGTAACATTATTCTCCACAATTTCCGCCATACTACCCCAACCTGATGCTAATACAGGTAGGCTACAAGCAAAGGCTTCAACCATAGTTAAACCAAAAGTTTCATACCAAATTGAAGGGAAAATCAGAAATTTTGCATTATGCATTAGCTGCATGACTGCCAACTTATCCTGTTGACCTAGAAATTGGATAACATTATCAAGCCCAGCAGATTGAATACTTGCCCGTAAGTTCTCAAGCTGCGGACCAATTCCAGCTATTTTCAGCGGTATATGCAAACTATTTTGTAAATATGCATCTAGGAGAGTTGAAATACCTTTTTCCGGCGAAATTCGTCCCACAAAGAGCGCATATTCACCATTGCTTCTGGTGATATTTAATGATTGTGGATCGAAGATGTAATTAGGCTTAATGTAGATTTTTTCCCTCGGTAGCCCAGCCTGAACCATCTTTGCTTTTTGAAAAGCTGTCAGTGAAATGTAAGCATCAACTGATTTTTGCCAAGTACCGCGCTGCCCGTGAACAGCTAACATTGCAGCAACGACAGCACTTTGAAGGTGCGAACCACGATAGCAAGCGTGTAAAATACCAGACCATGCTATCCTTTTGCCCAAGCAATCTTCACAAGCAGTGTTGTTCCGAAATAGCATTGCATTGGGACAACCAAGTCTATAATTATGCAGTGTTTGTACAACAGGCACATTAGCGTTTTTGCAAGCATCGTACACAGATGGAGAGAGCAGTGGAAAAAAGTTATGAATGTGTACTACATCAGGACAAAAGTGATCTATTATCTTACTCACATAGTGCTTGGACGCAGATGAATATATGGCAGAGAAAGCTGCATTAATTCTATCTTCAATGCTAACTATTTCATCATTGCCAACTTCATTTAATACAACCTGATGACCTTTTTCCTCCAGTAAAGCTTTTTCAGCCTGTACGACTGAATCTTCTCCTCCAGCATATTGATAGCGGTTATGTAGCAGTAGAACTTTCACTAGCTTAACCTTTCTAAAAATTGAGGTGATGGACCAAATTCCTACCGAGTTAAAGCATCAATCTCCGAAACTTTCTTGCTAACAACCTCTAAATAAAGTTTATGCAAACGCTCTCCCACAACTTGCCAACTGTAGTTTTCATTGACTAGTTTCCGACCTGCCTGACCCATACTCACTATTAGTTCTGGATTTTGAACTAAATGAATCATTGCGGCCGCTAAATCACGGACAACTTGATATGGTTCATTAGCAGCAATCTTAAAACCAGTTTCATCTGTAACTTGAACAGCCGGTCCTCCTAAATCTAGACAGATAACAGGACGACCAGCGGCCATTGCTTCCATGCACACCCCCCCTCCAGAATCATGTAAGCTGGGATGAACTAGCACATGACAATCTTTTAATAAATCTAAAGCCTTTTCACGGGGCAACCTACCCCAAAATTTAACTTTTTTAGCAATTCCTAAATCTGATGCCAAAGTTTGCAGGTGATGCCATTGGGGTCCATCTCCCACAATCCAGTATTCTGTATTTGGTAGATTCGCTTGAGCAAAGGCACGCAATCCTAAATGAAAGCCTTTCCAGTGTAGAAGTCTACCCATGCTAATAAATTTTACTATTGGCTCATTCAGGATTTCATATTGATTTAGATGCTCTATTTCTGCCTCCGACAACCCTAATTGAGATTGAATTTGCACATGACTTGCGCCCATTTTATCGAGTCGTTGGGCTGTATCTTTAGTTGTAGCCCGGACTACAGCACTTCTTTTAGCAGTCAGACGGACAAACGGGTCTTGTTCTCCCAGCCAGCCAGCAGCACTGCGAGCAATTTCGTAAATTTTACCTTTCCAGCTAAAATCTTGCCAAAAGCTTGCTGGTGCTGATTCTCCACCACCTACAGGACCCCAAACTAGGGGAATGGGCAGGAGTGAGAGGAAGCAAGGACTGGAATACTTAACAAAGGTGACATGATGGCTTAAGTCAAAGCCAATTTTCTGATGTAAGTCACGGGCGACAAAATAGGCTTGAATTTGCCAGAGGTAATAGTGAAGCTGCATTCCCCCAGACTGTCCCCAGCGTCTACTATCTTGCCAAAAGGGGAGGGTAAAGTAAACAAAGTGAAGATTGGGAACAGGGTGACGTGCTAATTCTGCGTTGATGATATCCTGACTCTCATCGGGTCGAGTCAGTACCCAGACTTCATGGTATTTAGCAGCTTCGCGGGCAATATTCCAACCAACACCTGGTTCAGAACCCATACCAGGTTCACAGGAGTAAGCAGACATTAAAATCTTCATATTTATACTTGTATTGAGTAGTTAACGCTCTTCTGTCCAGGTAAGAGACAAGAAATATCCCCCCTGCTCTGTACTGTGCCTCTGCCGCGTCTGTTTCTTCAGTCGTTGTTCTTGCCATGCTAGTCCTAGAATAAAAGCAATAGAAAGCATGAAGCCTGGTTCTTCCATTTGAGTAAAAATAAAACCCATCACGAGAACAGTTAGTAAAGTAACTTTTAAGGAATCATCTAGACCAAAATGTTGCCAAGTTAAATACCATAGAAATAGGTATGCTCCTACACCCAAAAGCCCTAAATCTCCCCATATTCCAGCCCAACCAAAAATGGGGCTGAAAAGACTGGAACTATAACAAAGCCAAAAACTATTGACAAAATCCATTGCTTCCTGACTAATTGGATTGGTGGTAGCACCTAGTGGTCCGAGTATAAACCAATAATCTCTAAGAAACCATACTCCTAGACGGCTGACAGTATGTCCAGGACCTAGACCAAACAACCAATTCAGATAGGATTGATAATGAGATAAAATAGAATGCACCGAGTAGAATTTGGCATACCAAGCTTGACCGTCTGATCCGTAAAGTTCCGGTCGCGCCCAGGCCGTAAATCCAGCAAATGCTTCTAAATTTTGTACGCACCAAAGAAATCCGTATCCGAAGAAAGTGATCGCACTCAGAAATTTGATCGTTTTACCAAAATCCTTTGAATTCACTAAGATTAGAAGAATCCAGGCAACTAAATAAGCAAGTAAAAGTTGTTTGGAATCGGAAAAGAGAATCTGCCAAAAAGCAGCGATAACTGCCCCGATTCTCATCCATAGCGGAAAACTCTTTTCATTAGTGAAGAAGTATAAAGCAAAGGCAATTGATACCGAAGCCGATACATAATTACCAGCCCCCGTAGGGAAAAAAACTCCGCCACATCCGTCCGTTCCATTGAGTCCCTTCGCATAGAGTTTCCCGGCCTCAATTAGGGGTTTCTGGGCAGCAGCGAGGACAAAGTTAATCAGAACAGACCACATCAGCCACTTCTTGATGCGGGTAATGGATTCCGCAGACATAGGAATACAGACGATGGACAAGAGGAAAATAAAGGGTTCGCAAAGCATCATGAAAGAGACAATTGCGTTAATCAAGCCTGTGTTATTCCATAATGCACTAGCTAAAACTGCGACCAGAAAAATCAAAAGTCCTAATACAAAAGAATAGGCAATATTAATTTGTTTGCGATCTTTTGCCCGACTGGTAAATAATACAACTCCTAAAACAAAGGGAACAACTGCGAAGTGAGCAAGGTTCAGGATTGAAGGAGCGCGAGTAATGGCACAAAAAATACGGGAGTAGAAAACTACGGAAAAGGCAAGGATAATTAAGCTTGTATTATCAATCCATCCTTTCTTTTTTGGTTTCTTAGTTGTGGGTGAATGCAAATACATAATTTGCCTATTGTATGATTAGTTTTTCCATTTGATGCAATAAATAAAGATGAATGGGGTAGAGAATAAGGGCTAGATTAGTACAGCATATTCGATGTTTCTGAGGTACAGTGACCAATTTAAATTCCAAGGTTTATAACCAACCATGAAATTGGTGTACCTCATTTACCTCAAAAGTGCCGTATATGCACCATATTCATTGGCGAAATTTTGTAAATATTCTGCATTATTCAAACTTTACTTGCCATTGAGTCCTGTTTTGAAAATCCTCTACATTCTTGATGCCAATGAGATTTTCCAAACCTGATAAAGGCACATATTGATTATTCACAGGTATAATTTCTTTTGCATCATTCTTTCTCTTGAAAAGTCTAAAACCAGATTTCTCAACCAATTTCAGGACATCTGAAGCTTGATATCCAAAACTCTCGTAATTTTCGGGACACACTTCAAAGTAAATGCAATTTACTTTTTCAAGGGTTTCCTTACCAGCTTCAAGAACATATTTTTCATACCCCTCAACATCTAACTTTAAGAGAGAAATATTACTAATCTCCTTTAAATAATTATCTAGAGATACAATTGGGACTTTGATGCTATTCTCAGATGTATTTGAAACTTGGTTTTTCTCATCTGTAAACTTATTGGTAAAGTAAATATATCCTTCGCTATTTCCTACAGCACAATTGTGAATTTGCACTCCACTTAAATTATTTAAATCCATATTTTCTTGAAGATATGAATATGTCTTAGGGTGAGGCTCAAAGGCTATGGCTTTACCAGTTTCTCCAATACATTTAGCTGCTGGTATCAGAGTAATTCCAATATTTGCCCCTATATCTATATATATGTCACCCTCTTTTAAGAAACTGGAAATAAACTCATAATCTTCCTTCCCCGCAGTTGGTTCGTACCAATAGAGGCTACTAAGTCCAGTTGGATGAAGAAAAATTTTATAGTCCTGAACATTAATCTTAATTTTAAACAACCTAGCAAAACCAGACCTTCCCATCAAACCTGCTGTTAAACGGCGCATTGGATGCTTGTCTTGAACTATTTCCCAAAATTTTCTTCCTATGAGCATATATTTTTCTCCAACAAATTTATTCATCTACAAAGCTATAGCAGAATTCAGGATTTATGAGTGCTGTATAGATTTTTCTGTAAATTTTGTATCTTAGTCCAAGTTAATTTTACTATAAAACTTTGATGTATTTTAAAGTAACACTGATATATGAATTATTGTAGACAAATTGGCAAAATCTCTGTTTAATCTTTTTCATAAATCATTGAAGATTCCTATTTTATAAGTTGCAAAAGTTTTCTCATAAATCGTTGCCACCTGCTCTGCTGTATTTTGCCAGTTAAAAAACTGTGACCTAGATAGTCCTTTCTCAATTAAGTTTGCATAAAGAGCAGGGTTTTTATAAAGCTCAATCACTGCATCTGCGATCGCTTGTGGACAATTGGGATCTATCATTATCCCCGCATCTCCTACCACTTCTGGCAAAGATGAAACATTAGAAGTAATCACAGGAGTACCACAGGCCATTGCTTCCACAATTGTTAATCCAAATCCTTCATATAAAGAGGGAGCTAAAAGCACATCAGCGGCATTGTAAATTTGCACTAGACGGGCTTTGTCTGGATTACCTAAATTGAAGATATATGATTCCAGATCGTGCGCTTGAATAAAGGCTTGTTGCTCCTGCGTAAATCTATCTCCTGTTTTCCATAGACATATTGGAAATCCCTGTTCTTTTAAATCTTTTAATACTCGCAGGACTGTCAAAATGTTTTTGCGTTGATGGGTGCTACCAACATTTAGCAAGCAAAAAGTATCAGGTGAGGGCGTATACTGCTTACGAATCTCGGACACCTCTGAAGTAGGAAGCACTTGAAATTCTGAACTGATGCCATTGAGAGCAACAGTGATTTTGTCTGGTTTAATCTTTAACATCCGGGTGATATCTTCAGCCGTATTGGTAGAAACTGCAATTACATGATTTGCTTTTTCCATCCCACGCACTGAATATTTCCACATAGCCGTACTCAATGCCGGAATCCGTGATTGATCTCGCAAAATTTCTGGATAGATGAACTGCACCAAGTCATGACAGGTGACAACTACAGGCTTATTAGCTCGATGTAGTCCATAGACGATATGAGCATCGCTTTGGTCAAGCACATGAAAAATATCTGCCTTTAATCCAGAGACAGCGTGAGGATGCCGCCAAAAAGTTTCATAATATTTTTTAACGCCCAAGCCTGATAGATAGAGTTTATCAGAGCTATTCCAGGGAATGGGTGCAATCTCGGCAATTTCCCAATTTGGTCGCACTGTCTTTAATCCTGCTACTAGGTTGTCAGCATAGACCTCTAGACTAAACGTAGATCCTGGTACTCGTCGTACAATCATTATTCGCATTGATTTTTCATCTTCTGGTCAGTGTTTTTGTATGGTTGTTGACCCCAGCCTCTATGCCAGATGTATGTCTTCTTCCGAGAGAATAGCCAAATAAACCAAGTGACAAAGAGAATTATTGCCCCAAGTCCCGGTATGTTTGCCAAAGTGACAATTTTTGCCTTTCGTCTCATGGATGGGGTATTTGCACTGAGACTGCTTGAGCGAATACGATACCGTAAAAGCATTTCCGGGCATCTTGCTTTGCGAACGATACCACTGGTACGAACCCACCACTCGCCACATTCTGCTTCGTAAAGCGATTCGTTGAATGGATGCTGTCTCATGGTTTCAGTTCGTACCATCCACGATGAGGGCAAGGGAAGATAGCGTGCCATAGCAAACGCCCGTATGCTGCCCTTTTCATTCGTGAGGTAGTGGTCAGCACCGACGAAATCGCACCCTAAGTTATTTGCATAGGTACGTTGAATCAGCGTTTTTTCCTGACACCAAACATCGTCACCATCACAGTATGCTACCCATGTCATTTTTACGTATTTTAAAGCTTGATTGCGAACCGCTCCTGGAGGGGCTAGTGGCATCCGAGCAATTTCTAATCGGGGATCTGCAATTAGAGAACCCAGTGTTGTCTCTACCCAAGTATTCTTTTCTTCAATGCAGAGAATGACTTGACCAATGGCGGGGTCTGAAATCACCGCTTGCACAGTATCACGCAAAAAGGGTTTTTCACGATCAGTCATTGCGGTAATGATGGCGGACACATCTTGACTGTCACATTTTTGTTTGCAAAGCATATTTTTCTAATTCTACAGGCTATTTTTTTATAAAACTTATTAATGCCTTATTAGATAAAGAAAACACATACAAATTTTACTGAATCGCTCTATACAAGGGTATTCTTTAGATAATTAGCTAATCTCAAAGCAAACGCCACAATCATAAATGTGGAATTGGCTTGACCAGAAGTTACAAAAATAGAACTACTGGCAACAAATAAATTATCCAAACCATGAATATTACAGTTAGTTCCGACAACACCATCCTGGGGATGTTCTGACATCCGCGTTGTCCCAACTTGATGAAATCCATCTCCAGCCTGTTCCCAAACACTAGCTTCAAGATCATTTGTCACATACTTTAAATAACCACAGTTATGCTCTCTGAGGTACTGATCCCAATATCTATGAGCTTGAATTACACCTTCGATATCTTGCTGTGTGAACTGAAGATTGATATTCAGTCTTCGCATTCCTATTGCATCCCTTTCATCTGATAGGGTGACAGTGCTATTGGGGTTGGGTATCTGCTCACTGTGATAGTGCAAAGGATATTCATTAGCAGCACTGTAGACAAACAAGGCCGGAATTTTTCTTTTGGCAAGATATCGCCCATAGCCAAAACGAGGAACAAAAGCGATAGCTTGTTTAAAGTCTTTCAAAACATTCATAATATGCGCTCGATAGACCCCCTGATTCTCTTTTCCTATCGCAGCTTTTCGCATTGCTGTTGAGGTCAAGTAATTTCTCAACACGGGCATATTTAAGGCTAAATAGGCAGAAGATAAAACGCCATTTTGATGAGATGGATCACCAAATTTGGGAGATCCTAGCCAAGCTACAATATTGGGAAGTTGTTTTTCATGTAAGAACTCACGAGTGAAGGAGAAACGACGACGCAAATAGATTTTGTCTGGATCTCGATCAAACCCAAAAACAGTATCTTTGGGTGGTGTGGTGAAATGTATAAGGGCAATATCTCCCGAAAGATGCCCCATGTAGAACTTTCCTAACAGTCCACTATGGTTGCCGATGCCACCTGGATGCTGCCGATCAGAGGCAAGTAGTAGACGAGTAGTGTTTAATGCACCACCTGCCAGTACATACTTTTGACATTTCACCCAAATATTCTTACCTCCCAAGGTTTTGGCATGAAGTAACTCAACCTGAGTGCCTTGTTCATTAGTTTCAATTTCAGTGCAAGTTAAGCCATAAAGTAGTTTGATCTTTTGGGACTGCTGCAAATCATGAAAATATTCTTTACCAAAGTTGGTAGGGAGAGACCATCTTTCTAGGGTTGAGTTAAGTACCTCTGCATCAGGTAATCCTGGAACAATGGATTTCTGCTGGATGTTGGAGATATTTTTGATATTAAACTCTGACTGACCACAAAAGAAATAGTCACACGCCCTTTGAAAGTAACCTGTAATTTCCTGATAAGTGACAGGCCAATCTGAATTCTGAATATAAGGTCGCTGATCAAAATCCACAGGGTCGTAGGGCAAACAACGCCCACCCCAAATGATGGATGTTCCTCCCAATTGTCTGCGAGTACATTCTGACATGGGTGCATGGAATTGGGGATCGAAATGACTGGCTTCGCCGAGATTTTGAATCTCCTTAGAGAAATGTAAACGTCCACTCTCGATGAGAGCAACTTCGTATCCTACCTTAGCTAACTCTAAGGCTAAAACAATACCAGCCGGACCTGAGCCAACTATTGCAATATCTGATCTGAAAGTAGTTTCATTTTCAAGACTTTCTGCATCAATAAACATTTGTATGATTGTACCTTTAGTTTAATAACGTCAGTTGCCACATTGTCAGAATCAGGATATCCAGGATTAAAGGATTAACAGGATGGAAATAAGGCTTTTATCACCAATTACTTATTATTAGCCTTAACTTGCCAATATGAATGGGATAACCACGGATGAATCCCAGGGGCAAGACTAGCTATATTGACAAAAAGCATCCCGGCAATTGTGATGCCGCGAAAAGTATCTAGGGAATGCAGACGAACCGATTGTTTGAGAGAGTGCATACATTGAAAGTTCCTGATGATCCAAGCGATTGGAAGTCACAACTACATAGACAAATCCTCAATGTAGTCTTAGTCCGCGCAGGCGGACTTAGTTTGTATAGCAGCGATTTCTAATCGTCGGGGCTTGTTTTCAATAGTGGGGGTTGCTTTGGCAGCAAAATATTTGCGGATGACCTCAATATTTTTTTCCACTTCACGGCGGGAGTAGCTAGGATAGGTTGGCAAGTACAATAACTCTTTCTCAACTTGTTTGGCGTTGGGGCAATCCCGATAAAACTCCTCAAATCGAGGTGAATCTGCGGTACTGGTAAAATGACCTGCGGCGATATCTCGACCTTGCTCAAACATAAACTTGAGTAGATCATCTCTGTGAGAATAGAGAACTGGAAACCAAAGGTAGGTATGAGAGCCATCATTACGGAGGGGCGGTAAGATTAAACCATGAATATTTTTTAGCCCCTCGTAATAAATATGGGCATATTCGATTCTGGTATTGATATCTCGATCAATATTTTTAATTTGTGATAAGCCAAGACTAGCTTGCAATGGGGTAAATTGAGATTTGTAAATATCAGGAAGTTCTGTTGCTGGTTTACTTTCTTGAGGTTTTCTCCTAACTTTACTGTTAATAAATTCAACATTATTGAGATAACTGAACCGCAGAATTGGGTAGGTTAAAAATTGGAAAAGAATAGGCAAACTAGCAATATCATGTATCAACCCTTTTTTAACTTTTTGGGTAATACCAGGCAGGGGAGGATGGGAAAATTCCTTTAATTCAGAACGAATTTTCTCAATCACATCTTGGCGATGAGAAACTACAACTCCTCCAAGAAACGTAGGTAGATTTTTGTGCATTTCCAAACTAAATACACCAACATCACCAATAGTACCAACTGGTTTTCCTTGTTCTTGTACGCCAAATGATTGGGCGGCATCTTCAATTATCGGGATATTGTAGCGATCGCAAATTTCTTTAATCTGGTGTGCTTTAGCAGCAAGTCCATGTAAATGAGTAATTAAGACTGCCCCAGTATTAGGATTAATTAGCCTCTCTACTTCAGCCGCAGAAATGTTACAAGTCTCTATGTCAACATCGGCAAATACGGGACGACCTCCCGCAAAAATTACCATGTTTATAACATCAACAATGGTATAAGGCGACAAAATTACTTCTTGTCCAGGCTTGATTAGAGCTTTGATTGCTAGGTATATCCCCAGGCGACATTGATAAACACAAACTGCGTCATCAGTGCCAAATCTCCCGCCAAGTACCTGCTCAAACAAGTCAATTTTTTTGCTGTTTTGCCATACTTGTCCAATTAGGATGTAGTTCAAAAATGTGAGGTAGCTGTTGAGATTTGTATAAAGGCGATTCTTAGGATTCGGGCTAAAATTGAACATATATATTTCCTTATTAACAGGGTTGAAGCAGAATAGTTTGCCATAAAGAGATTAATCTATGGGCAATTTTTTCATGGGTGTAAATTTGGTGTACTCGGGCCATACCATAGCGGGCAGTTTCTTGTCTCCATTCAGCATCGTTGATTAGTCTGGCGAGGATATCAGCCAATGCACTGTGATCTTCTTCTGGAAATACCAAATCAGCACGACCAATGACATTGGGAATCTCACCTGAATTTGAGCCGATGACGGGAATTCCCATAGACATAGCTTCTATGAGAACATGACCGAATTGTTCCTTCCACGTTGGGGTTGAGCGAGAAGGTAATACTAAGACATCAAATTGGCTCAGTTCTGCGGGGGCTTGCTGATGAGGAACTGCGCCTCGCCAGACGATGCGATCGCTAATTTGCAGATTTTCGGCTAGTTTTCGCAGTGCTACTTCTTCAGAGCCAGAACCACAGAGAATAATTTGACTATTGATGCCGAAATCACTCAGTTGAGCAACTGCCCTAAAAATGAGGTCAATTCCTTTGCTGTGAGCTAAACGACCGAGAAAGCCGATCTGAAAAGTAGATGTATTGGCTGTGGGTGATTTTATGGATGGGGCAAAAAACTGTGGATCAACTCCCATTTGCGGCATTACTTCTAATAAGCCCCGATAGTTCCACTTTTTCATCACATTAGCCCCATCTTGATTACCGGAGATAATCGCACTAGCAGTATTCAAGACAAATTTGCATATCTGCCAACGAGCTAGTGGTAATTGGCGTAATTGATTTTCCCATCCAAATATAACAATCGGTTTCTTGATGATCCGAGCTAAAATAGCGACTTCAAAAGCGCAGAGTGAAAATACTTCTTGCTCAATTTGGATAATATCGGGTTGAAAATCTTGCAATACTTGCCAAAGTACCCAAGGGGGATATAAATGCGCTCCCACTCGCCCCGAAAACATCACGGGAGCCGAATAGAGATGGAGATGAGAATAAGGGCGTTCTAGTGGGATGAGACGATCCCATTCTAAGGCTTTCCAGTTACTCGGAGCTAGAAGAGCGACTTCAATATTTTCCTGCTGGGCGATGGCATTCAATTTGCCCTGGTTAACACCGACAACATAGGCATGACTGACAAAAAGAACTTTTAAAACTTTGGCTGTTATATTAATTTGGGCTGTGGGCAAATTGTCACGGTGTTTTTGTTTTAGCCTCATAAGACCTCGCGGTAAGTGGGAAACGAGCGTGGCTTGGCTCCCTGAGAGTGTCAATTATTTTAGTTGGTTAGTATTCAAAAAACGATTTGTTTAGGCAATCAGCGCCCGAATTTTAGTCACAGTCCAATCAACTAACTTGGGTCGGTGTTGTGGTGCATACAACCATGTAATTGCCGGTTCAGCTAGAGGTAATGGCATCAATCCCACCCAGATAAACCAGAGGCTGTAGAAAAGTCGCTTTTGCCAATTAAAGTCTGAGTATTTCCAGAGACAACGAATTCCGGAGTAAATTAAATTGAGTGGGCGATCGCTCGGAACTGGATGCTTGTGAGGATCTAGGCGTAAAGAAATAATCCGCGACCATAAACGTCCGAGTGAGCGTTGTTCTAAATCAGTAGGAACTTCATAGCCCAATGCTTTGGCTTTCTGGGTTAACAAAGCAAAGTTCTGTAAATCATGGCGCACAAAGCGTTGAAATCGAGCAGCCGTTACTGTTGCCAATGCCCACTGATTTGTATCATGAATTCTGTAAGCACCCAGTGGTTTTTCTATGGCAGCAACATCACCATAAAAAGGAACTTGGAAAGATAAATAGTCATCTGCGGTAAGTTTATATTCATCAGGAATGGGAAAAAGCTTTTCCAGAACCTGCGGATTTAGGGCATTACCGCTAGTGGGAGTGCTGACATATCCACCTTGATCTAAGAGGATTTTTGACACCTCTCCATTGGAAAGAGGGGCAGATCCTTGGGGAGAAGAGTAACCAAGGGATTTTCCCATTTTATCAACAACTGTTAAGCGATAGTGAACTTTAGAAAGTTCTGGTTTCCAGACTGCAACGATTTCTTCAACTGCATAAGGGAATAAATAATCGTCCGCATCCAGAAAAATAATGATATCGCCCTTACTTTTGGCAAACCCACTATTGAAAGCCCCAGCTTGTTTGCTATTGGGTTGGAAGATGGGAATGATGCGTTGACCATATCCGGCAATAATATCACGAGAATTGTCAGTTGAACCATCATCAACAACAATAATTTCTGTATGAGGATAGGTTTGGTTAATGGCGCTATTGATTGCCTCTGGGAGAAAGCGATCGTAGTTATAGTTATTGATAATGATGCTAACCAAAAACTTAAAATTCATCATATTTATTGACTATCTTCTTTACCTGGACTTTGAGAAACCCGTGAGCCAGACATTCACTGCGGCTTTGATGCGAGAATGAGGTCTCCAGTCATACGGATTAAGAAGATTTAAGAGACTTAACCCAACGAGATCGCGCTCTTCTCCGATATTGAACTTAGTAGATCGATATGCTAAATTCTTGGAAAGATCGATTTCGATATTAAACCCTGACTGCTTCAAAAATTTATTTAGTCTATTTGCTCGCACTTCGTGATAGTGGATCTCTCGTTTTTCTGCCTCAATCGTATTGCTCCAATTGTTAGAACCATGAAGCCGCATCAGTGATAATGCTTGATCGATCCCCACAACATTTCCAAAAAATGGTGCCAAATCAGCAAGATATGTGTCTGCACAAATTCGATATTCTTTCTCAGGAATATTCATAACTTGCAATAAAAACTTTCTGGAAAAACTGAGTCCAGTTGTGGGTGGCCAAGGCCACCAGCCTCCACAGTTAACCACTTTTTGAGCAATATTTCCTCGTACCACTTTATGCGGCCAAGGTCGGTTCAAGGGCTTGCCGGTTTTATCTACATTCTGAACTTTGTGATAAATAACGGAAGCATTGGGATATCGATCAAATGCACCTGCGACACATTCCACTTTCTGAGGATGCCAGGCATCATCTGAATCTAAAAAGCAAATAATTTCTCCTTTGCTAACCGCAAAACCCAAATTTAATGCAGAAGATTGACCTCCATTTTCTTTGAGTATTGGAATAATTTGGTCGCCATATCCAGCAATAATATCACGGGAATTGTCAGTTGAACCATCATCAACTACGATTATTTCAGTATTGGAATAGGTTTGATTTAAAGCACTATTAATTGCTTCTGACAAGAAGCAATCATAGTTATAGTTATTGATAATTACACTAACGGTAGGGTTATTCTTCATATTAAATTCTCGACGCTTAGATAATGCTAATTTTAACAACTCTTACAACAATCAAAACAATAAAGAATTTTTCTTCATTCTTAAATTTCAAATACTATTAACAGTCAGAAATTCCATAATAAACATCAATGATTTAGGAAAAGTGTGTCTAATAGTGCTAATCAGACCTCTTATACCTCCATACCTCCAATTAAAAGCTGCTGCGTGGATAATGGCATAGGGAAGATAAATTATGGCTTTAAATTTATTATTTTCCGTAGCAAAATATCGCTTAAATGTCACATAAATTCGGCTGGCATCATGATAAGGTTCATAGTATTTGCGATTAATTTCTGATGGAAAGTGAAAATTAATTGCTTCTGGCAAGAGTACGATTTTAAATCCTTTTTTGATCGCTCTAGTTGTTAAGTCAACTTCATCATTTCCGTAAACTAATTTCTCATCAAATAAGGTATCTTTGAATAAAGAGGCAGGGAAAACTGCACTATTAATCACAACTGTTTTGATGGTATCACCTTCTTTATAACTAACATTCTGCCATCCTACAAAACTTTGTTCTCCAGGAAAGATAAGTTGTCCATTTTTGTTTTCAATTCCACTGATAATAAGTTTATTAATATTTTCTTTTTCGGCAATTTTTGCTAATTTATTGCACACCATTTCTAAGAAATTCTCATGTAAAACTACGTCATCGTCAATAAATAGTACGTGTGAACCTGTTACCGATTTCAAGACATTATTTCTGTTTGCACCCAAGCCTTTCCGTGGACCTTCTAGATATTTCACCGTTGGAAAATGGGAAATCATGAGTTTTTTAGTATCATCATTTGTACTATCGTCAGACACAATCACTTCAAAGGCAGGATAGGTAGAACGCTCAACAGAATGTAACGCTTTGCTAAGTTCTTGAGGACGATTTCTGGTGCAAATACAAACTGATACGTTAAAATCAATCCCTATTTTTTTATTAAGATTATTCACAAAAATCTCCTATTATATTCCTACAATTACTTCCTGGTAACTACCTGATTTAATAACCCGACCTTGTTCCAGTTGATAAATACAATCGCAATGCTCAATTGTCGAAAGGCGATGAGCAATAATAATAATTGTTTTAGTACCGGCTAAAGCTTTTGTTGCTTGAGTAATTAGATGTTCTGTTTCTGTATCTAGCGCGGCAGTTGCTTCATCAAAAACTAGTATTTCTCTTTCGTGATAAAGTACCCGCGCAATTCCCACTCTTTGCCGTTGTCCTCCTGATAAAAGAACTCCCGCCTCACCAACAACAGTTTTTATACCGTCTGGAAGTTGCTCGACTACTTCGCTAAGTTGAGCCATTTCAATTGCTTTCTTGAGGCGATTTTTGTCAATTAAATGATCGGCAACCCCGAAGGCAATATTCCGCTCTAAAGTATCATCAATTAAAAATATAGACTGGGGAACATAGCCAAGCATATTTTGCCAAGCGCGTAAATTGTTATAAACTGAAACCCCGTCAACTTTGATATCTCCAAATTGCGGGATAAAAAGACCGAGAATAACATCAACCAAAGTGGTTTTACCAGCACCAGACTTACCAATTAGTCCAATAGACTCTCCCTTGCGAATAGATAGAGAAATATCTTTTATTACATTTGTTGTACTGTTTGGATATTGAAAAGTGATCCTATCTAAAATAACTTTATCAGAAAACTGAAATGTTTGCTGATTTTGGTTTGGTAATAAGTTCTGAGAATGACTAGGAGAATTAACGTTAGTTATCAGCTTTTCTTTTTCTAACTCTTTAAGATCAAAAAATAGTCTGTCAAGAGAATAACTGGTACTTCTAATCACATTAATCCCAGAAATTAAATTTCCAACTGCCGGCATCAGACGAACTGAAGCCAGTGCAAAAATTCCTAAAACTCCAGTCAGATTATGTGTGTTATTTTGATTTAAGGTGATAAATAAAAATGTAAAGCTAATCAAGAAGCTAATCATTAATGGCTCAAGTACAAAGCGGGGAAGATTACCATAGGCTGAACTTAAAGTAGTAGTTTTGGCGTAAATTTCCGACTGCTCTTCTATCTGATTTTCAAAATAGGATTCACAACCAATAACACGAGTTTCTTTCAAGCCACCTAGTCCATGATTCGTAATGCGAATCATTTCGCCATAAGCATGAAATCCCTCTTCATTCCAACGAGCTAAACTATCTTTCATTGGATGTAATAATCCAAAAAAAATAAGTAGAATGACAGCAATGAGAATCAAGGCAACTGCATTAGTGTTGATTAAAAGAAACATCAATGCTACAATAATTGTGCTATTACAGATAGAGGTCAAAAGCGTAGAGACTACACCAATACAGACTGCATCTGTTGTGTTAATGATATTTTGAACAAGTGTTGCTGAATTAATCCGCAAATGATAGCTATAGGGAGCTTCAATATATGCTTTTAGTAGCTTGCAAGATAGTTCTCTTTTTAAGCCAAAGCTAAATTTGAAGACTGTTTTTTGAGCATTAAAAGCTAAAAAAGATTTGAGATAAAAAGCAATAACAACCACCAATCCTAGAAAAATCAAAAATTGGTGTTCGGAGTGAAAATTTATCTGGTTATAAATTCTATTTAACCAGTAAATATTTTTAATTGTATCTGGCTTAACAGCGGTCGCAATAAATGGAGCAATCATTCCAGTTCCGAGAACTTCTAAGCCAGAAACAAAAATGAATAAAAAAAGCAGCATTACAAGCGACTTATGATTGCCTTTTGTAATATATAAAAGCTTAGGTAGAAAATGAGTCACAAGTGTTTAATCTCAGATAAATTGAATTTATGAAGAGAGCTATTTAAAATTAAGTTATCCCAATAATTAAGATATCCATAACATACAGCACTTTGCTCAACAGTTTGGCACAAAATTAAATTCTATAACCCTTGCCCCGTAAAAAATTTGGATATTTAGCTGTGGCAATTTAACAAGAGAAGTGCTGTATTTGTTACTTAATTAAGATAAACCAATAATTAGTGGATAGAATGACAAATGATGCCATTTTTACTCTAAAGGCGAGCGCAACGAATAATAATAATATTTAATCCATTCAGGTATTAAAAGAGTTAGCGGACTATTATCTGAGTTATGCTTCTGGAGTATTGTTAACCAATAGCGAAACTTTTCTGGAAATGGCATAAACTTTATATATGGTGCAATCAATTTGTCAATAGCATGATCTGTGCCATAAATTTTTGGCAAAAAGACATCTGGTTCACCTGTAAACATCTCATCTGTCAAATCTGAGTTCATAGTTGGTCTAGGTGTATTAGCAGCAGCATAGTAAATATTATTCAGAAAATTCTGACAATTATTTCCCCAATGAGTTGCTGCAATTTTGTTTTTGGTTGCTTCTCCAAGTGATAAGCGATAATCTTCATCTTCAACTAAAGATGACAGAACTGATGTATACATATCAATATCCTGGACTCGAATCAAATTTCCCTTCAATCCAGGTGCATCCCCACCAAGAATATCGCAAACAGATGAATAGGGAAAGCGAGTTACTAAAGGTATGCCGTAGCTTCCTGCTTCGAGTAGTGATGTATTCGAGGAGATAGGAAATGAGTCAATATAGATATCAGCAGCCTGATAGAATATTGCTGTGTTTTCAGTGGCTTTAACTACTCTAATTCTTCCATCGGTTTGCTGAATAGCTGATGACCAATCCTCTGTATTATCTGCACCAACAATAAGTAAAATCGCTTGCTTGTATTTTTTCAATAATGGAATATGTGTATCAGCAAAGATAATTCCATCAATTGTTCTGTATTTCACAGATCTAGCAATTGAGACTATTAAAACGCAATCTTGCGGGATACCAATTTGTTGTTTTGCTTCTGATCGAGAAAGCAATCTTTGACTAGGTTCTAAAATAATGGGAAGCAATAAATTACGTTTTTCTTCAACGCCTCTTCTTTCCTGTGATAGACGCATACTAGCTTCACTCAGGTTAGCAATAACATTGCTAATTCCCATTCCTAACCAAAATAGATGATCAGCGAGATTTATATAAATAATTGGTGGAGATTCTTGCTGATTGGTAAATGCAATCATCGGAATAACATCTTGACTGTATATATGCAGAACTACTAAATCTGCTTTTTCAGCAATTTTTCTTAATTCTTTGGCTGAAGAAATAATACTACTACTATTGATGTTTTTATTCAGGTAGTGTATCTTGCCTTGACTATTCCTAACAGCATCACTTAACAACTTTGGTAATTTATGTACTTGTCGCGTTAATACAATTGAGTGAGAACGCTCTTTATCTTGATTAATCCAACGCCAAATCATTCTGGAATGTCCACCAATTGAGGCTACATAAGTAGAAACATGGAGTATCTTTTTTGGTGGGCTGAATCTAGAGATCCGATTAGTGTTTGCTGGTATAGCCTGTTGGCCAATTTTGATAAGAAGTTGTTCAAGTTCCCAACTGGTAAAAAGACCGGGATGTTTTCCACAGGCATATGCAGCAGCAATTTCTGCATATACAGCACCCATAGTATACTCGCCACGCTCTACATAATCCTGTGCCTGAGTCACTAGGCTATGGAATTCCTTGAAGTTTTGTTGAATAATGAGTTGGCCTTCTTCTCTCCAAAAGTTGAGTCTATCGCTACTTAATATTTCCATATAATGTTCCTTTACTTATTTCTGCTTTTCATCAAGATTACAATCAAACCAAACAAACTCTTTTCAAAACCTCAACCACATAATCCTGTTCTTCCTCGCTCATCTGATGAAATAAGGGCAGCAAAATAGCTCGATCTTGTGCCTGTTCGCTTTCTGTTAAGCGATCGCTCCTACAAGACCAAGTTTCATGAACATAAGCTGGTTCTCGGTGGGCGCACATAATCCCCCGTCTTGTACCAATTCCAGCATCTAGCATTGTTTGCATCACTTGCCGTTGGTCAGACTGTGGAGATAAGCGAACGCAGTAACTTTGCCAATTGCTTTTCGCCCAGGTTGCCTCTGTTGGTAATTTCAATCCTGGTATATCTGCCAACTGATGATGATATCGCTGTGCTAAATAACGACGGCGTTCTAGAATTTCCGGTAGGCGTTTGAGTTGTTCCCGTCCGACTGCTGCCTGAATATCAGTCATGCGGTAGTTGTAACCCAACATGGGATAAGACTCGAAAATCACCTGTTTAGCCCCGTGACGCACAGTGTCAGGGACACTCATGCCATGTTGTCGCCAGAGGCGAAATTGTTGATCCCATTCGGGATTATTAGTGGTAATCATCCCCCCGTCACCTGTGGTAATTACTTTACGAGGGTGAAAGGAAAAGCAAGCAATATCTCCGTGGGGTTTACCGATTTTCTCCCACTGTCCATCCCAAAAAATCTCACTACCAATGGCACAAGCTGCATCTTCAATCACTGGTAAATTGTAACGCTGGGCGATCGCTAAAATAGCTTTGAGGTCGCAAGGCATTCCCATCTGATGAACAATGACAATAGCGCGAGTGCATTCATTAATTACATCTTCAATTAAAACCGGATTGATGTTGTATGTCTGCGGTTCAATATCCACAAAAACTGGAATCGCGCCACAGTAGCGAATGCTGTTAGCAGTGGCAATATAAGAGTGACTGACAGTAATCACCTCATCCTCTGGTTGTACACCTACTGCTAACAGTGCTAGGTGCAATGCTGTGGTGCAATTAGAAACAGCACAGGCATATTTTGCTCCTACATAAGCCGAAAATTCCTGTTCAAATCCGGCAACTTCTGGTCCTTGAGTCACCCAGCCGGACATGATAGCGCGTCTGGCTGCTTCTGCTTCTGGTTCACCAATCCAAGGTTTAGCAATGGGGATATTCTGCATCTTCATGGCTTGCGCTACGCTATCGCTATTAGACATGGCTCGTTTCCTTTGTCAGCTTTTGCTTGCACCACCAACTAACTAGACGAGATAACCCTTCTTCTAGAGATACCTGTGCCTCAAAATTCAATAACTGCTTGGCTTTGCTCACATCTGCTAGTCGGCGTTGCACAGGGTTAACTTTCCGTTCTGGTCTATATTCCGGCTTTAGATCAGATCCCATTACTTTTAACAAGGTATAAGCTAGATCATTTAAGCTGGTTTCCAAACTACTAGCAATATTGAATACCTCATCTGTGACATCTGCTTTAGCAGCCAAGATGTTAGCTCTAGCGATGTCTTCGATATAAACAAAATCCATTGTTTGCTCACCATTACCAAAAATTAGTGGTGGCTGTCCAGCAACAATTCGCTCCATCCAGCGAATTAATACCTCAGTATAAACACCGTAAATATCCATGCGGGGTCCATAAACATTGAAGTAGCGTAATCCTATATAATTCAGTCCATACATTTCATAGAAACTACGGAATAAACCCTCATTAAAGGTTTTCGCTGCACCGTAGATGGTGCGGTTATTGTAGGGATGATGAGATTCAGTTGTGGGAAAATTCTCTGCCATGCCATATATTGACGCTGAAGAGGCTGCGACTACCTTGTTCACGCCGGCTGTAACTGCTGCCTCTAAAACATTGAAAGTACCATCTGCGAGAACTTCTAATGCTAGACGGGGTTCTTCTACACATTGAGTAATCCGAATCGCAGCTTGGTGAAAGACTATATCTACACCTTGCATGATATCAGCCAGGAGTTGGCGATCGCGAATATCTCCATTAACAATCACTAAATGTCCATTGGCTTGTGTCCAAGCTAAGTTATCACGACATCCCCGTGTAAAGTTATCGAGGACAATAATTTCTGCTACTCCCTCTTTCACCAGTAAATCGGCAATATGAGAACCAACTAAACCAGCGCCACCTGTGATTAAAATTCGTTTATTTTGCATCTTTTTTACTTTCTTCTGGTATGTATTTAAAGAGGTTGTTGGTTCCTAAAAGAACAAGTCTCATCTGACACCTTCTTGATAATTGTTGCGATGCCAGACGTAGCGTCTACGTAAAAATTTTCGTCCGCCGTAAGTTTCCTTAAAATTAATCAGGGTTTTATGGGCTTCAAGTCCAAAGGAGGATGACCCTAAATCCACCCATGGGATAGATTTACTTAAAGACCAGCAGTAAAGTTCGGCAAAAAGGAAATTCATTGCCCGTGTTTTGCGCCCTTCATCATTACTGGCTTGATAAAAAGCATTAATAACCTTTTTTCCGGTCTGAAAGGACAGAATACCTGCAACCACTTCCTCGCCTACAGTTGCTAAAAAAAGATGAAGTGCATTTGGAAAAAACTCGTGCAAATGCATAAGCTCTTCGAGAGAGTGGGTGGGAATAACTCCATGCTTTTTCCTATTTTCAAGTAAAACGGGATAAAAGCGTTTGATATCATTGATTTCTTGGGTGTAGATTATATTGATTAGATTCTGTCTCACCTGTTTTAAGCATCGCCAGGCATCACCTCGAAATAGCTGTCTTGGAAACTCTGGGTGTTCAATTATCGGAACTATTAAACAGAGATCAGGTGTATCTAACTTAAAACCTAGTTGGTTAAGCTTAAATTCAACTCCTTCACAAAAATCGGGAATACTATAGGGAATAGGAGCGAGAACTACCTCAGCCCGCTGGATGTTGTGACTTTGAAGATCGTTCCACCACTTTTCAAGGCAGGTATCTATTCTGGAAAAGCTTAAGTCCCCATGAACGAGTCCACCAAATGATGAAGCAAATGGGCTTTTGTATGTACAACCGGAATCTTCTATGACAAGTGCGCCTGGAAGATACCCGATCAGGCGAGAACCTTCCCGAAATAAATAGTGTCTCCAGTTGGCATGAGGGAATTTATCATCAGCATGATAAGACAGGAACTTCGGATGATGAAATAACGTTTCATTTGATGCCGAAGAAAATAGAGTATCAATTTCGTTGTAACAAATCCGATTTGAATTTAATATCTCTAATGAAATTTCAGACATTGATTTTTTCCGTGAGGTAATACGAGCATTCCATTACAAATATTTTGAAAGCCAGATAAGTAGGTTAGCATTGAAAATCGTCGTTATGGCAAGGCAAGAGGCAAAAGGCAAGAGTGAAGAGGGTTTGGGCGATTTTACTTTTCTTTACACAGATTGGTTTTATTGTGTTCACCTACTTAGGCACGTTCAGAGATAATTGATTCGGGCGATATTTCTGAATTAAAGTTGTTACTTTTCTACCAAGAAATGATTTGATCAATAAATTCAGAATTTACCAATTCTTGAGAGAGATCATCTTGAATTGATGTTTTCTTTTGACTAGAATGCCAGAGCAGTTCCCCAACTTTTAATCCTCCTGTCTGTAACTTTATAATCGGTTCTGGTCCTATTGCTGATGGTAGAATGGCCATATGTCCTTTCTCTGGAGCATTTGGTGGCCAAACAGGTATTTCGTGAGTAAGAAAAGCCGATCTTTCAATATCACCCCAAAATTGAACAACTACTACTCCCTGCCAGTGATCTGCAATTAGAGCCGCATCAACAGCAGATAAGACTGGTTCTGATTGAGGCTGCATAACAACTAAAATAGCATCGTATACTTTACCTTGATCTGCCAGTGATATATTGTTTAAGGTATCAACGTTAGAACCAGCATTTACTAAACCATTCTCAATAAAACCGGCGAAATGGTTATCACACAATAATAAAACCTTACTTTTATAAACAGAAATACCAGCATCAAGCAATAGCTTAGTTGCCATTATTCCTAGAAATGAAAACACGTCTACAGCCGGATGACGCTCATTAATTCCTGCTACTTTAATCCCTTTATGGCGACAGGCTTTGATATCAACATCCTTAGTTCTAAATTCCCATGCTTCATACATTAATGAGATCACAGCTATTGGCTGCATCCAGGCAATCATCTCTGCATCAATAGGACGAACATGGCCGCTATTGGTGATAATGTCGGCTTGAGCTACAATATGGGGTGATTTATTGGTGATAAATTCGATTTTCTCGCTTACGCCCCCGATTTTCGCAAGTTGTTCTGTCTGAGCTTTCACTTCTTCTATAGTGCCATAGCGGCTATTCTGGGTGATAGCTAGGACTTTTTTCGCTCCTGCCATTGCGGCTATTACGGGGGTGACAACGTAAGCTCCCGTTGCTGCTTCTGTCAGTACAGTCAGATTGTCAAGTTGCAGTTGACAACGCTGAATTGACTGTTGGATGAGGGTAATGAGACGATGGGGATGGAAACCAGGGCGGGTATCGTTCATTAATTTTTCACTCCCTGAAGTATGTTCTCAAGAGTTTCGGTAGAGTCATAAACTTTCAGAGGTATGTTACCACCGCTGACACACTTACCTTGTGAACGCAGATCAAATGCCCAATGATGTCGAGGACAAATTAGCTTGCTATCCTGGATTTTGGCATGAACAAGATCTGCTCCTGCATGGGGACAATAGCGTTGAATTTGGTATTTTTGACCCTCATCTCGAACTAGAATTTTTTCATTTTCTGCTGCTTTCATGACATTTTCAATTTGAGCAATTAGCTTGGGTTCATTACCATAACGTAGTACAGCAAACAAAGGCCAGTTGTAGATATCTGGTTTACGTTTAGCTGTAAACCTCATGCTTAAAAATAAATCCTCCCATTGCTTCTCACCCTTTACCAGCAGATTAGCGATCGCAACTGCAATAGTAAACTCATAATTAGGGGTCTCTGTTGAAGATTGCCTAACTACAAAATGCTGATCACGGCTGTCAACATACACACAGCCTCCATTCATGCCAGTCATAGTGAACTTGACTAGAGCATTGACTTTCTTGGTCAGATAATCACTTTCAGAGAACAGCTGCTGAATATACTTTGCAAATTCTTGAACAAAGTTATGACTAGGCTGGGGTAAACTACTTAAATATGATTGGATGAGCGCCGTTCTTTCCTGCTTATATTTATCCAATAGCAAGGCTTTTTGAGAAAAATCTAAATCTGTGGATTGATGGCTTATTTGAAGTTCTTGCTCAGAGTATAATACCACATCATCCCCTGGTAAAAGCAGGTGTAAATTGCCATTTAACTTTTCAGAAAGTTCTGGATATACATCCCACTGATCGTGGAAAATGCCATTTTCTTGAAAGTTGAGGTGAAATAGTTCATCTTCTAAAAAACAAGCCGGACCAGCACAATGAAAAATCTGTTTGGCAGAGATTCTATTAGCAAAATCAACAAAACTATTGATTATGTTTTGCTTGACCTTTGCTGCTACCTGTTGCTGTTTTTTGGTTTCATAGGCATAGGTAGCTGGATACCACATTGCCCCTGAAAATTGAGCAAAGAGGATATCAATACCGTAATCTCTATATTTAGGAATATCCTCATCTGGGATATGACAATCATTTTTGTGCAAGATATTTGTATTGCCTACTTTAATTAGTAATGCCGAATCTATCTTGTATAATGACTGGTCTTTAACAACAACAACGTTGAAGCCATCGGCTAGATTATACTCTTCCCAATCTTTGAGAAAGCAAATTCGTGGAAATCCTAAATCAGCAATTTCTTGAGCAAAGCTATCTGATAAAAAATCAGCAATTATCACTGTTACTTTGTGCTTGGGAAAATCCTTCAGAAAATCTTTGTCGAAGTGGTCATCATGATCATGACTAATATATAGATAATCTGCATTATATAAGGACTGCCATTCAATAAAATCATTAGGTGGAAACTGATGCCAACTATGCAGAAAAGCTCCGCTTTCACTTACCCAAGGATCACACAGTAAAGTGACACCGGAAGCTTTGAGAAGAATACCAGCGTGACCAAGGAATTTTAAGGAAAAAGTTTCAGTCATCTTGAGTTAATTACCCCCATTACCACTTGAGTTTGTAACTCCGTTGTCAGTTCTGCATACATAGGCAGTGAAAGCACTTCCTTCGCTGCCAGTTCCGATTGCGGAAAATCACCTGCTTGATATCCTAAATCTGCGTAAGCTGGTTGCAAATGCACCGGAATCGGGTAGTGAATTCCTGTTTGAATTTGCTGCTCATTTAACCGTTGTTGTAGTAAATCCCTTTCAGGTAAGCGCACGGCATAAATATGGTAAACGTGATGGCTGTATGGCATAACAGTAGGAGTGATCACGTCTGCCTTTGCTAGTAGTTTGTCATACTGGGCGGCGATCGCTCTCCTAGCGTCTGTCCAATCCTCTAAGTGACGTAATTTAACCCGCAAGATTGCTCCTTGCAAGCCATCCATGCGATAGTTATAACCCTTGAGAACATGATGATACTTGCGTTCTTGTCCCCAGTCACGCAGCGTTTGCATAGTGAGGGCGTATTTGGGGTTATTGGTGACTACCATGCCGCCCTCACCATACGCTCCCAAGTTCTTTCCTGGATAAAAGCTAAAACAACCTAAATCGCCAATACTACCAACTCGTTGCCCCTTATACTCAGCCCTGTGTGCCTGGGCGGCATCCTCAATCACAGTTAGACCATAACGACGAGCAATATCTAAAATTGGGTCCATGTCTGCTGGTTGACCATACAAATGCACTGGCAAAATTGCCTTCGTGCGTTCGGTGATGGCTGCTTCAATTTTGGTGACATCTATGGTCAAGGAAACAGGGTCAATATCTACAAAAACCGCCTTAGCTCCGGTATAGTCAATGGCGGCTACGGTAGCCACAAAGGTGAAAGGTGTGGTAATTACTTCATCACCAGGACTAATACCCGCTGCCAGTAGGGCTAAGTGTAAAGCACTAGTACCTGTGTTTACAGCAATGCCATAATCGGCACTACAGTAATTAGCAAACTCCCGTTCTAATGCAGCTACCTCATTCCCTAAGATAAATTGTGTACTCTCCAGGACTTGAGAGATAGCGGTATTAATTTCGTCTTTAATACTCAAATACTGTGATTTCAAGTCTATAAATGGAATCATCCTGCTACCTCGGCTAAGTTCAGTTCAATTAATCGTCCCTGCTGCTCGATAGATTGGGTAGCAGCTTCGAGAATTCTCACTACCCGTAATCCTGCTTCTCCATCTGTGATGGGACGATTACCTTGGCGAATACAATCAATAAAATGTAATGCCTCTGTTTGCAATGCTTCCGTCATATCCAACTTAGGAGACCACATATCACCGGTGCGATAGCCGACGAGCATTTGGTAAACGTTCTCAGGACTGCCATTCAGAGTAATTCCTTTGTCGTACACCTTAATTTTTTCACTGGGTTCTAAATCGTCATAACAAACCATCTTGTGACTACCACCCAGTATTGTCCGCCGTACTTTTACTGGTGCGAGCCAATTGACATGAATATGTGCAATTAAGTTATTCTCAAAAAATAAGGTTAAGTAGGCAATGTTTTCTGGTTCACTAGAAATGTGACTCATCCCTGTAGCAGATACAGCATAAGGCTTTGATGGCAACACATAATCCATGATTGAGAGGTCATGGACTGCCAAATCCCAGATCACATTGACATCATGCTGGAATAATCCCAAATTAACGCGGACAGAATCATAATAATAGATATCACCTATAGCCTTTGTTGCTACCAGTTCCTGCATTTTTCGCACTGCACCTGTGTACACAAAGGTGTGATCTACCATTAGCACTAAATTACGCTTTTGAGCCTCATCTATTAGTCTGATTGCCTGTTGGGAGGAAACAGTCATTGGTTTTTCGACTAATACGTGTTTCCCGGCTTGCAAAGCTGCTAGAGCTAAGTCGTAATGAGTAGAAACTGGTGTAGCAATGGCGATCGCATCAATTGCTGAATCGGCAAATATATCTTGGCTATTTGTGGTTAGTTTGATGGCTGGATATCGAGATTGCACCTTTGCCAATCTATCTACTTGAAAATCACTAACTGCAATGACTTCTGCCCCTGGTAAATCTGCAAAGCTGCGGACTAAATTTGGACCCCAGTAACCATAACCGATAACACCAATTTTGATGGTATTAATTGCCTGGGTTTGCTTATTAATAGAGATGTTTACACTATCTGAATAAATTTTTTTCTCAAAAGTCTGAGGGGAATGAGCATGAGTATTTGTCATGGAATTGCCAGTATATAAGTAGTGAATTTTAGAAAACTTGATTTGTAGAGAACAATGGAGATGACAGAATAGTTGACCAACAATTTCTAAAGATTACTAAAAGCAATTTTTTCAACAATACCTTCGCCAGTTTTAATGACTAAAGTAATGACCCTTAAAACGTGATTTTTTCGATAATTTATCTTTGGAGAAACCAGAAAGTTAAATGAGATTTTCCAGATGCGATATGTTGTAAAGTAACATTGTTGTATGGCTTATTGTAGACAAATTGGCAAAACTTATATAGGTGATCAATTTGGTCAAGATATTGCTGAAAAAACCGGTTTTAATATCTTAAAAACCTGAAATATTACCTAATTGAGCTTAACAAGCTACTATTGACAGATTCACCCATAATAGGAATACTACCTATGACCCTAGCAGGGACTCCAACCACAGTTGCATAATCAGGAACATCACGAGTGACTACTGCTCCAGCACCAATTATGGCATTTTTGCCAATTGTGATTCCTGGGAGAATTGTAGCATTGCTACCAATAGAAGCACGTCTCTTCACCAATGTCTTAATTACAGACCAATCGGCTTCAGTTTTTAGGCTACTGTCTTCATTAGTTGCACGAGGGTAAATATCATTGGTAAACATGACTCCGTGACCAATAAACACTTCATCTTCAATGATCACGCCTTCACAAATAAAACTGTGTGATGAAACTTTGCATTTAGCTCCAACTATGGCATTTTTCTGGATTTCAACAAAGCTGCCAATTTTGGTTTCATCACCAACTTCACAACCATAAAGGTTGACAAGATGAGGATGAAAAATCTGAACACCTTCACCTATTCTCACGTTATCATGTATAGCCATTTTTGTCTACCTTTATATCATTAAAATTCACATTCTTAGAATTCAGTAGATACATCTTATAATTCAAGTTCTCATTTTTGTGGCAACTTTATTCTCATAGAGTGATGTATCTGAATTGAAAAACTCAGGATTAAAAAAGATTAAACGATACTTAACTTTAAAAGTCAATATCTAATTTCCAGTTTTACATTAACTTTACACAATCTTTGCAGTTTTTGACTCAAACCATGATGATTACGGTTGAATTATAAATATTTCAAAAAGATATAACTTATTTATTGACCAAGTGATAAATAATGTATTTGCCAAATTGAAAGCTTCAAGATATTTGCCAAATTGTCCACTTTAACCCATGAAACAGTGTTACCTTACACTTAATTAACTGTTTAAGTTGTTGAAGTCAAATCATGTCCAAATATTCTGATTATTTTATCAATACCTGCGCCATTTTTTTGTGGGTTAGGTGTTGCTTTGCTCAATCCATAAATTAAGGCTTTTTTGAATTTGGCAAAGATATTGAATTAAATTAGAAATTATCTAAGGTTTGAGATGATAAAAAAACGCTATTCTCAGCAAAATTTAGCTCAAATAAATGAACAGCAACGTCAATCTAAGCCTTTGATTTACACAGATCCATCTGAAGAAGGTAATGAAGGTGGATTGAACTTAGGTGAAGTATTAGCAGTTATTCGTCGCAGAATACCGATAATTATAATTGGCACAACTACCATTGCGGCTGCGGCAATAGGATTGGCTTTGACTAGCACTCCCACCTATGTCGGTAAATTTGAACTTCTAACTGAGCCGATAACTGCTGAAGATAAAGTCGCACGAGACGATAGATCAAAAATAGATGAGACTGCTAATAAAATTGATGAAACTAAGTTGAAGATTTTACAAAGTCCTAAATTGATGTCTCCTCTCACTGAAAAAGTGCAAAAGTATTACCCAGGTAGCGGCGCACCTCAACTTAATATCAAACTCCTACCCAATACTCAAATTTTAGAAGTTAGTTATCAAGATACCGACCCTAAAAAAGTTTTGTTTGTATTAAATCAAGCATCTGAATCATACTTAAAATATAGTTTAGATGAACGCCAAACAGAAACCAGATTAGCAATTAATTTTGTGCAAAAGCAATTGCCGCAACTATTACGGAATGTGGAAACTCTCCAATTAAAACTACAAAACTTCCGTCAAAAATATGGTATTATTAATGCTGAAATTCAAGGACAGCAACTGGCTAATCAATTTGATCAAATTGTCCAAAACCGGGTAGATAATGAAATACAATTGGCTAGAACTCAAGCACTTCATAATAGTCTCCAAGAACAGTTGCAATTAAAAAGTCATGAAGCAGAGGCTATTTCAGCCTTGAGTGAGTCTCCTGATTATCAGAAGCTATTGAGCCAACTTCAAGATATAGAAGCTACAATCGCCATAAAATCATCTCAATATACAGAAAATAGCCCAAATATTCAAACCCTGCTCATTCAAAAACAAAATTTATTGGATTTAATTATTAGGGAAAAATTGCAGATTTTGGGAATGAAATTTGCCAATACAACTATGAATTCTTTGTATTCAGCCCCACCAAATTCGGCTCGTTTGCGAGAAATTCAAAAATTCCTCGATGCAACTAAGCAAATTCAATTATTAAAAACCCAAATCCAATTTCTTAGTCAAATTGAAAGTTCTTTACAAGAGCAGGTTAGACAGTTTCCGGCTATTATTCGTGAAAAAGATGATTTAGAACGACAATTAAAAATTGCTGTTGATAACCTCAATCACTTTTTAACTGAACGGGAAAGATTACGTATAGATTCAGCCCAAAAGCAGGTACCTTGGCAGATACTTACTCCTCCTAGTCAGCCGGATAATCTTGCACCGAGTACCATCCGAAATTTAATTTTAGGAATAGCTTTGGGGTCATTATTAAGTACGGGATTTGCCTTATTTATAGACAAGATTAATAACGTTTTTTATAATATCGAAGAGGTTAAAAATAAAACTAAACTACCAATATTAGGGAACATTCCTCATATTAAGTTTACTAAAAGTGGTCAGCCTTTTCAAAACCATAATACCTCCCACTTTTGGGAATCTTTTCGCTCTGTTTACACAAATATTTCTCTGCTCAATGGTGATAATAATATCCGCTCTCTAGCAATTATTTCAGGTGATGCTGGAGATGGCAAATCAACAATTGCTTTGTACTTAGCTCAGACAGCAGCAGCTATGGGTAAACGGGTGTTACTGGTGGATGCAAATCTGCGTAATCCTAGTATTCATAAAATGTTGGACTTACCGAATAAACAAGGATTAAGCAACATTATTACTGAAGGTTTGAATTTTGAAAATGTTATCCATAAAAACATTAGCGGTATCAGAGAAAAAAATTATGACCCTAAGAAAAGAACTGTAAAAAATACAGGAAAATTATCTTTAGAGCATAATTTGTCTATCTTAACTACTGGTCAAATCACCACAAATCCGACAATTTTACTTTCATCACCTCAGATCCAAGATTTGACAGAACAATTTAAGCAAAATTTTGACTTAATTATCTATGATACATCACATCTATTAGGTTTTGCAGATACTAGTATTCTGATGAAGCATACAGATGTAAGTATTTTAGCCATAAAAATAGGTGAAACAAAATGTTCTATTTTAACCAAAGTATTAGAACAATTAAATTTCTCTTTTACTCCTATTTTGGGAGCAATTACTATTGATTCATAAGGTTGAAGAAGGAGTCAGGAGTCAGTAGCCAGGAGTCAGAATCAATCAGTCGAGGATTCAAACCTGCGACTGATTAAAGACCACCAAATCGTAGATTTGGTGGGGGGTCTTAAACCCAGTTATTCATCCGCCACTCGCACAGAATTCATTCTGAATTCTGACTCCTGACTCCTGAATTCTGTTCGATAAAATGCGAAATTACTATTACTAGAAAATAACTCGCATAATTGTCTACTAGCCTTGATTTTTTAAACATTCTGTGCAGATTTTTGTGAACACAAGAATATCAAAAATATATGCTAACCGTAAACAAACAAAGTCAAATTCAAGATGTCAGTCCATATCTCAACCTGGAAACTCCAACAATTGATATAATTGGCTCTCCTGTGACTGCGTTACCTTTTGAGGTACAAATAAACATCATTTTAGAATGGGCTATGAGCAAAGTCAGCAAAGTTATTTGCGTAGCTAATACTCATATGCTAGTAGAATCTTATTGGCATTCTGAATTTTCCTCTGTTTTAAAGAATGCAGATATTGTTACTCCCGATGGTATGCCGCTAGTATGGATGCTAAAACTAATGGGTGCAGGTACTCAAAACCGCGTTGCTGGTTTGGACATTCTGTTATCTTTATGCAAATTAGCCCCACTCAGAGACATTCCTCTTTTTTTCCTAGGTGCTGATACAGTAACTCTAGAGAAGATGCGAAAGAACTTAATGGATCTTTTTCCGAACCTGAAAATTGCTGGTATGGAGCCTTTACCATTTCGTCCACTCACATCTACAGAGGATGAAGCTATGATCAAAAGAATTCATGATAGTGGTGCAGCGATAGTTTTATTGGCTTTAGGATGTCCAAAACAAGAGTTGTGGATGAATCAACATAAAGATAAAATTCAGGCTGTAATGATTGGTTTAGGGGGAGCATTTCCTGTTTTTGCTCAGAGTCAGAAAAGAGCGCCCTATTGGGTTCGTCATTTGGGTGGGGAGTGGTTATATCGTCTGACTCAAGAACCATCCAGACTATTTAAAAGATATATGACAACTATCCCAGCTTTTATCTGGTTAGCTTGCAAGCAAATCTTGAATTTGACTCTACTTCAATACTTAAGGTTATAACAACAGCTTGGTCGTGCAGAAAACTCCTGAAACACCTATAAATAAAGGATTATTACCGAAACTCTTGTAGTGCGGGCATCTTGCCCGCTATATATCATCTTGCCCGCTATATATCCCACATAACACCGGAAAGTGCTGTATTTACTGCATTCATTTCTCTTCCCTAGGGAGGATGCTAAATGATTAGTAGCCAATTTGAGACAAAAATATATTCCTGGGGGCAGATGACTTTGTATATTCTTTCGTAGTTGAATGCAAAAGAGACTAAATTTGGTAAAATCAGGTAAATAACTCACAATTTACCTATTTATCAAATCTCGCAACCTCCAAATATACACAAATATTAATTGACAATAGCGCAATTTTATGTTTCTACGTTCAGATTTTAGGGTAGCTCAATTAAAAAGCAATATAAACAACAATTATTTGTTTTATGCAACTAAGTTGAAAGTATTTAATTTTTATTGATAAAATTAAAATTATTCAATATTAAATGCGAATCTGCCAAGATTAATTACTAATTGAGATAATAGCAATTATCAAGATTGTATTAACTCTTCGCTATAATTTTATCTTTCCTATTGCTCAGTTTATATCTAAAATTTGTCCGTGAATCGGTACAGATTTTAGTAATGGCTAAAAACACCAAAATCTAGTGATTGGAATAATTATGTCCGTAACAAAAAAAATTATCGTCATTGACAATGAAGTTGTGAATCGCAATTTTGTTTTAGATTATCTTCAGGCTAAGGGCTATCATGGGATAGGTGCAGAAAATGGTACTATTGGACTGCAATTAATCAAAGAATATTTACCTGATTTGGTGATTTGTGAGATGGTAATGCCAGACATGGATGGTTATACTGTATTAAGGAATCTACGGGAGGATAGATTAACGGCAATTATTCCTTTTATTTTTCTAACTGCTATTAATACAAAGGCATCTTTGCGAAAAGCAATGGAATTTGGAGCAGATGATTATTTAACTAAACCTGCAACAACTGATGAGTTATTGCGAGCAATCGCAATTAGATTACAAAAACAGGATCTTTTTAGATCTTGGTATGCTACTAATTTTCCTCAAGTCACATTAGCAGAATTACCGAATACACCAGTAAATTCTCAGTCAATTTTTCCGAATATTCCCCATCTGAAAAAGGTTTTTGATTATATTGAAGCTAATTATCAAGAAGGAATTACTTTATCAGATGTTGCTGAAGCTGTTGGTTATTCTTCTGCATATTTAACTAATCAAGTTGCTAAACAAACAGGAGATCCCATAAATGTTTGGATTATCAAAAGACGAATGGTAGCAGCCCTACCTTTACTGAAAAATACTAATCAAACAATTGAGGAAATTTCTACAAATCTTGGCTATCAAAGTGCTTGTCATTTCTCCCGACAGTTTCGCCAATATAATCATACATCTCCCACAGATTGGCGCAAAAAAAATCAGTTAAATTCAGGTTTGAAAAATAATAACTTGCAATTTATCAAAAATCGCTCACAATTAGTTAAACCTGTAGCTGTCGGGAGGAATTAAGTGAGGAGTTAGAGAAGAAAGCAGGAAGAAGAAAATAACTTCCTATTCTCTATTAGCTGAAACTAACTACTTTTAGGATTGCTTAATTTTTGGATAAAAAGTTGTACTGATAAGGCTAATAAGCCTAATGCAACTAATCCAAATATGCCCGCACCCAAGGCTACTATACCTACTACTAGGGTACGGACAGCGGCAGCGATATTGATGACGGTTTGGTTATCAGAATGGTTGGGTTTATTGGCAAAAGTAGTAGCGATCGCTATCATGAGAGAATAGGTAATAAAGGCAAATCCACCCGAAATTGTAGCTCCAGTTATACAGCGTAATGGAGTTGCTTGTACTTGAGTAGAACTATCTGCTGATGACGTTTCTTTTGGTTGATTCATAATAAATTAGGCGATTTTAATTCCATGTTTAATTGTCCGCGTTACAAACAATTCTAAATCCTCATTAGCAATAGCTGCACGTATTCGCTGCTTGACTATTTCTGCTTGAGTTTGAGATTCAACAATGGCAAAGACTGAAGGTCCAGAACCTGACATCATTGTCCCTAAAACCCCTGGCTGACTGGCGAATAATTCCCGCAGTTGCAATACTTGGGGATAAGCTGGTAAGACAACCTTCTCCAAATCATTATGTAGTTCTTGGACAATTTTTTCGGTATTTTTATTCAAGATAGCTTTTACCATGCCTTCTGAATGAAAAGCACTAGCACGAGCCGCTAAACCTTCTGAATCTTGAATATAATTAATCCCAAATTGTTCTCGATAGGTTTTATATGCCCAAGGTGTGGAAACTTCTAAACTGCGATATTTGGCTAATACGATATGTAAATTATCCAAACTTTGTAAAGGAGCGAGTTTTTCACCTCTACTCGTAGCAATTGCCGTTCCTCCAGCAATACAAAATGGCACATCTGAACCGAGATTTGCGCCTAATTCTTCTAGTTCTGATTGAGTTAATCCCAAGTTCCAAAGTAAATCTATTCCTACTAACACCGCTGCGGCATTGGTAGAACCTCCCGCTAAACCAGCAGCAACAGGAATATGCTTTTTAATGGTAATATCAACACCCCCAAAATTACTAAAAGCATTGGGAAATTCCTTGGCCATTAATTCCGCAGCTTTATAAACTAGGTTAGTTTTATCTGTGGGTACTTGGGGATGATCACAGTAGACGCGGATATTATTTGTACTGGCAGGGTGAATATCAATTTGATCAGATAAATCTATACTTTGGAGAATCATTGCTAATTCATGATAGCCGTCGGGACGACTACCAATAATTTCCAAATACAAATTGATTTTGGCAGGTGTAATTAAACTGTAAGAACGCATAACGGTTATAAAAGCAGGGAACAGGGAATAGGGAATAGGGAACAGTAAAGACAACTATTCAGCATTTCCTATCATATTTACCAGTGATACCCATTGGGCAACTCCGAGGTCTTCAGCGCGGACTTGGGGATTTATTTCTAATTGTTCCAGTAATTGCGTCAATTGATCACGGTCAATTACCGATTGTAAATTATTTCTTAACATTTTTCGCTTTGACCCAAATCCCAATTTAATTAGAGTTTCCAGCTTCTTGGGGTCATGGGCTGGAATTTCTATTTGTTTAGGAAGTAACCGCACCACAGCCGAATCTACCTTTGGTGGTGGCACAAATGCCGCAGCGGGAACTGTACAAATTAACTCACAATCTGCTAAATATTGTACCCGCACCGATAACGCCCCAAAAGTTCTCGAACCGGGTTTAGCATATAATCTTTCCGCTACTTCTTTTTGTACCAATAAAACGATAGAATCAAAAGGTTCTGGATTGGGATGAGAAATAGTCCCCAGTAACTTTTCAATAATTGGCCCAGTAATATTATAGGGAATATTAGCAACAACTTTATTTTGCTTTTGGAAATTAGGAAATGCTGTTAATTGGGATAGTAAATCAAGAGTCAGAAAATCGCCTTGCAGAAGTAAGAAATTTTCTTTTTCCCCCAATTGTTTAGCTAGTAATTTGCACAAATCCCGGTCAATTTCCACTGCCAGTAAAGATTTTACTAGCGGTAATAAACGCCGAGTGAGAATTCCTGTACCGGGGCCAATTTCTAAAACTTTATCAGTTTCCTGACAATTAGCCGCTTGGACAATTGAGTTGAGAGCTTTATCACTTTTTAACCAATGTTGAGCAAACTGTTTACGGGGTTGAATCATTTTGTTAAAAAATATTGCTTTAAAAAACTATCATATTGTTAGGCGTTTTATGTGTTTTATTTTGTTGACATAAACTTCTTGCCGATAACCTAACTTGTCAAAAATTCATTCTAGTCACAGGACAAATAAAAACATGAATAAATTCTTTTCAACTCTCACTCTAACAACAGGTACAGCTTTAACTCTCATATTAATGGGAATAGCTCCCTCTCAATTTGCCAGTATAATTCCCATGAGTAGCGAACCAGTTTTAGCACAAACATCTATTGATCTAACGACTTTGCGTAGCACTTCTTTATCTAAACATAACAGTTATCGAGCTACTCACCGTAGTCCTAACATGACTATTAGTAGTTCTGCTAACAACACTGCTCAAGCCTGGGCGCAATACTTAGCAACCAATGGATTGTTTCAACACAGCGCAACCAATCAACGGAACAATGCTGGAGAAAACTTGTATGTCTCCTATACTACTGGTCCTTCAATAGCCGCAAATACTCTAGCTGATACAACAGTTAAGTCATGGTACGATGAAGTCAAATTATATAACTATAATAGTCCAGGGTTTTCCTCGGCTACTGGGCATTTTACCCAGGTTGTGTGGAAAAGTAGTACCCAATTAGGTTGTGGTGCAGCACAAGGCACTAAAACCATGAACGGTACTAAATACAAAGCTTTCTATGTCGTCTGCCATTATGCACCCGCTGGTAACGTCCAAGGGCAGTTTCCCGCTAATGTGTTAAAACCGTAGTCAAAAAGTTAGCAGGGGTACAGGGGAGAAATTTCCGTCTTTCTTGTTCCTTCCTCCTACTGAACTTCTGACTTCTCTTTTTCTATCATTCCCAATTTACCATTTTTAACTAATTTAAACTTTGTCCCTCGCCATTCAATAGTATTACCAAAAAAGCCACAACACCAAATTATAAATCTCACTATATCAGCAACAGGAATTAACCAAAAATACTTTTTAGTAACTGCATCATTAAGAACTTTTACCCCTATTACCCAAGCCATAATTAATCGCATGAGTAAAGTTATGGATACAACCAACAAAGAGAGAATAGAACCACCACTAGTTATTAATAATAGTAAACTAGAAACTGTGCCAAAAGTAAATATTAATCCCGCGTAACCCCCAGGACGAGAAACACGAATACAACGCGCCCAACGAATTTGGCGATTGATAGAATCTAATAAATTACTATGTCCTAATCCGTGTTCTACAATATAGTTAGACAAAACTACTTTATCCCCGGCTTGAGTTGGTAAATAACCGAGTTGATAGTCGTCTGCTAAATAATCAGCTACAGCCGCAAAACCGCCAATTTTTTTTAATGTAGTTTTACGAATAACAATAGTTGAACCTAAAGCAAATTTTATCCCTTCTAATTGATTACTAACTAAAATACCGGGTTGAAAATCTGTGGCTGTACAAATAGCTTCTAAAATAGTAGCTATTCCTTGGGCTGTGGAACGATATAAACAGGTAACAACACCAACTTTTTCATCTTTTAGCGGTTGAATAACTGTTTGCAAATAGTCTGAACCAACGAGAATATCACTATCAGCAATTACTAAAATATCATGTTTGGCAGCGGTGACAGCATTAGCTAAGTTACTAATTTTCAAATTTGCACCCAGAATATGATCTTTCACCACCAAACTAATGTCTATTTCTGGGAATTGTTGAATTAGTTTCTCAACTACTTCTATACTAGGGTCTGTAGAACTGCGGACACTAAAAATAATTTGATATTGGGGATAATTTTGTTGACAAAATGAAGCTAAGTTGGTGTAAGTCCCCTTATCAACACCACACAGCGGTTTAAGGATGGTGACAGGGGGATGAAATTCTGGGTTTATGGGAGAAGAGTCACGCAAAAAAGCTATCGCTGTATAAACCCCATAGGTGTAAAATAAAACGGCTGATAAACAAAAAATTAACATCAGGAATAGGAAATCAGGGAGTAAAACAACTGACAACTGACAACTGACAACTGACAATTGACATAATGAATCTAATTTACTTTCTTTTGCGTTCTTCTTGGACAATGGTAGCAATAGCCATTATTACAGGTTTCTTGAGTGGTGGTAGTAGCGCGGGATTAATTGCCCTCATTAGTAGTGCTGCGAGTGAAAGCAATGCTGCACCTCTGACAACTATAGCCTGGGGTTTCGTCGGTTTAGTTACCGTGGCCTTAATTACCGGCGTAATGTCCCAAATCATGTTAATTCGCTTATCTCAAAATGCGGTTTTGCAATTAAGAATGCGGTTAAGTCGGCAAATATTAGCCTCGGAATTAAGTCATTTAGAACAATTAGGAAATCCCCGCTTATTAGCAACTTTAACAGAAGATGTCCAAGCTGTAGCTAATGCTGTCTATGTCATTCCCTTTTTATGTATTGATATGTCCATGGCTTTGGGGTGTTTACTATATATAACTTGGCTATCTTGGTTAGTATTTATCATGGTTGTGGTTTTAATGATTGCTGCTATTGCTAGTTGTAAATGGTTATTAGATAGAGGAGAAAAATTATTAGCTTTAGCCCGTGAAGATCAAGATGCCTTGTTTAATAACTTTAGCACTATTACAGCCGGAATCAAAGAACTCAAACTCCACTATCAACGCCGACAATTTTTCCTCAGCAATCGTCTAGAAGCCACAGCCAGCAGATTTAGAAATCATAATGTCCAAGGTTTAACTTTGTTTGCCACAACTACCAGTTGGGGTAAATTAATATTTTTCTTTGCCATTGGTTTTGTCCTCTTTATTTTACCGCATTTATTCGCCATTGATGCCGAAACTTTATCAGGTTATATTCTCACATTTACTTATTTAATGTTGCCCATGGATAATATTTCTAATAATTTACCATTAATTAGTAAAGCCAGTGTTGCTTTACAAAAAATCGAATCTTTAGGTTTATCTTTAGCCAGTCGTGCAGAAGTTGCCACTGCACCACCTCATGCTCTCACAAATTGGCACAGTTTACAACTTCAAAATATTACTCACACTTATTACACAGATAAAGAAGATAGTAGTTTTATTCTTGGTCCAATTAATCTTACCCTTTATCCCCAAGAATTAGTTTTTATTGTGGGTGGCAATGGTAGCGGTAAATCATCTTTAGCCAAATTAATTACAGGGTTATACATTCCTGAAAATGGCGAAATTATTTTAGATGAAAATTTGATTACAGAAAATAACCGTGAATGGTATCGTCAACATTTCTCTGTAGTTTTTTCTGATTTTTATTTATTTGAAGAACTACTAGGATTAGAAAATAATAACTTAGATATTCAAGCCCAAAAATATTTACAAAAATTGCAACTTGATCATAAAGTCAAAATCGAAAATGGGCAACTTTCCACCACATCTCTTTCTCAAGGACAACGAAAACGCCTCGCATTACTCACAGCATATTTAGAAAATCGGCAAATTTATCTATTTGATGAATGGGCTGCTGATCAAGATCCCTTATTCAAAGATATATTCTATACTCAATTACTGCCAGAATTAAAAACACAGGGAAAAACAATTTTAGTAATTAGTCATGATGATCATTATTTTCATTTAGCCGATAGAATTATTAAATTAAACTATGGTAAAATTGAATTTGATAAACTTCCACAAACTTAAAAAATCAAGACCTACGCAAAATATCTCTCAAACCCTCTTTCTCTGCGTCCTCTGCGCCTCTGCGGTTCGTTTTCCCTAATAAATAATAATTGTGAGGAATTAATCATGACAGAAGCTAAAAACGTACTGGGTACAAAATTAGAACTTTGCTGCACTTCTCCCATGACTGGCTTTTACCGCGACGGATTTTGTAGCACCGGTGGACAGGATACGGGAATGCACGTCGTTTGCGCTCAAGTCACAGAGGAATTTTTGCAATATACTAAATCCAAAGGCAATGATTTGAGTACACCTGCACCTCATTTTAGTTTTCCCGGTTTAAAACCCGGTGATTGTTGGTGTTTATGCGCTGCAAGATGGCAAGAAGCCCTAGAAGATGGTGTAGCACCTCCAGTCGTTTTAGAAGCTACTCATGCTAGGGCGTTAGAAGTTTGTAATCTAGCAGATTTGCAAAAACATCGGGTAATTCGTAATCAGGAAAATGGTTAATTAATAATTATTAGTAAAACCGATAACCCAACTGGGAATTAATTCCCAGTCTAATAGCAAAAGTCATCTAAAGATGACTAAAGAATAGAAAATTGTAAAATTGGGTAGGGGTTTAGCATTGCTAAACCCTTACATCTATGATCTCAAACTAATACCCTTATTTACCGCCCTTTACGATTTCATAGTTTTCTAACAGTTCCTTTAATTGATTCTTACTATCATTGGCAGATTTAAAACCAACCACACTAGAAATTATACCCATACCGATGTTAAGATGGCTTTGTTCAATTCTGCCAGTGTAAAATAAAGCAACACTACCAAAAGTAAAAACTGCTGATACTGTACCGATGGCAATTTTAACTTTATATCCTAACTGAATTTGCCAAATGTACGCATTGAAAGCTTGCTTTTGTTGTTCTGGGGTGAGTTTTGGGTTTTGAGGTTTAGTTTTATTAAACAGGTTCAACATAACTGTTATCTCCTTTAATTAACTTGGTAATTTGTTTAACTATTGATATCTTATAGAGGGTTTTAAAAATGGAAAAGATGAAAAAAGGGTTGTCTTCTGGAAAATATTGCCCTAAATTTTAGGGAATGTAGGGAAATAAAAATACCCCAAATTCCCTAGACAACAATAATCCATATTTGCTATAGTCTAAAAAAGTTAATCTACTACTAATATATATTTATGACTCAATCAGGAAAAGTACAAAGTAGTCAGTCAGGTAAAGATAAACTCAAAGCAGAATATAGAAGAGCAGGTTTTACTATTCAAGGTTTAGCAACAGAAGCAAAGACCAATGAAGATATAATTAAATATTTAATAGGACAAAAGACTCAAAAAGTAACAGCAGTTGATAGATACGTTATAGAAAATGTTGTGAATGCTATAAATCAAGGACTTGAAAACAACAGTATAGTTGAAAGACTAACACCATCAGATATAGTTGATGATTGGTTTCCACGACTAATACCAACAGAATTTCAAACCGTAATTGATGATAAAACAAACCTATTTTGCGGTCGAAAATTTGTATTTAATGCTATCAGCAAATTTATCAAAGATCACAAAAGTGGATATTTTACCATCCTTGGTGATGCGGGAATGGGTAAAAGTGCCATTGCAGCCAAATATATAGTAGATCATCCTGGGACAATTTGCTTTTTTAATATTCGCGCTGAAGGTAGAAATCGTCCCGATGTATTTCTGAAATTAAGTTTCCGAGATTTTTTACAACGTCAGGATATTGTTCAAGCTGCGGGGGTGAGTTTACCAGAAATTGGTGCGGAAGTTGCTAATAATATGGGTGAGGGATTAATACTATGAATAACTTTCGCAGTTGGTTTGATGAAAAGTCAGAGGAAGCACAAGAACAGTTTTTAGGTGAATATCCCCGGTTATTATTAGAGGGTAACAAATATCCAGAACTGTTTAAATTATTATCGAACTACTGCTTTATCGAAGCGAAAATTAATCATCCGTCATTTGGAGTACAATCACTGATTGAAGATTATGATTTACTTGAAGATGAAGCAAAAACCCTTGTAGAGACGTTCCATGGAACGTCTCTACATTCAAACAGGAACACCACAATATCATCATTAAAAAAAATTCAAGGTGCTTTGCGACTCTCTGCACATATTATCAATCAATATAGTCAACAACTACCAGCACAACTGACAGGGAGATTACTACATTTTCACACACCAGAAATTAATAACCTCCTACAACAAATATCCACAGATCAAAGTTTACGTTGTTTAACCCCTAGTCTCACTCCTCCCGGTAGTCCCTTGATTCGTACCCTCTCAGGTCATAGTTCCCGGGTAAATGCGATCGCACTCACACCCGATGGCAAAACCGTGATTTCTGGTTCACGGGACAACACTATCAAAATCTGGGATTTGGACACAGGAACAGAAAAGTTCACCCTTCAAGGTCATCGTAACTCGGTAAGAGCGATCTCAGTTACACCCGATGGCAAAACCGTGATTTCTGGTTCTGATGACAACACTATCAAAATCTGGGATGTGGTCACAGAAACAGAAAAGTTCACCCTTCTAGGTCATAGTAGCTGGGTAAGTGCGATCTCAGTTACACCCGATGGAAAAACCGTGATTTCTGGTTCTGATGACAACACTATCAAAATCTGGGATGTGGTCACAGAAACAGAAAAGTTCACCCTTCTAGGTCATAGTAGCTGGGTAAGTGCGATCGCACTCACACCCGATGGCAAAACCGTGATTTCTGGTTCACGGGACAACACTATCAAAATCTGGGATTTGGACGCAGAAACAGAAAAGTTCACCCTTCTAGGTCATCGTGACTCGGTAAATGCGATTGCACTGACACCCGATGGAAAAACCGTGATTTCTGGTTCATCTGACAAAACCATCAAAATCTGGGATTTAGCAACCAGAAAGGAAATAGCAACTTTCACCGGAGAAAGTCCTATATTAATATTATGCTGTGCAGTTGCTCCCGATGGGGTGACAATCGTTGCAGGGGAAGAATCAGGAACTTTACATTTTCTGCGTTTGCAAGGAAAGGTGACAGATGAATAGTTTATCTTTCTCTGCTTCAGCAAAGAGTGAAAATTTTGTAGGTCGTGATTTTATCTTCACTGCTATTAATAAATTTCTCCACCGTTACCCCAAGGGTTATTTCACCATTGTCGGTGTACCCGGTAGCGGTAAAAGTGCCATTCTTGCCCAATTTGTGCGCCAAAATCCCCATACTATTTATTACAATGCCCAAATTGCCGGTAAAAATCGAGTTGAGGCATTTTTTCCAGAGGTTTGTACACAGTTAAATTTATTGTTAGAGAATTTATCTAGCACCCCTCCCCAACCCTCCCCGCAAACAATGACAGAGACAGGATTTATCAATGCACATGAGGGAAGTTGGTTATTTTCTACTTTATTGCAACAAGTCAGCGAGAATTTACCAGATCAGAAAATAATTATTGTGATTGATGGTTTGGATGGAATTGATATAAATAGTCAAGCTGTAGGCACGAATTTATTTTATCTACCGCGATATTTACCGGATCAAATTTATTTTATTTTCGCTCGTCGTCCCTATCAAAAATCCCATTCTGGCTTGTTAATTGAAGCACCTTCACAGGTTTTAGATTTAGCAGATTATCCGGTGGAAAATCGGCAGGATATTCAAGCATATATTCGGAAGAAACGAACCGCAGAGACGCAGAGTTCGCAGAGAAATATAATTGAATTAATTAATGAAAATGAAGATAATTTTATGTATGTGCAGGAAGTTTTAAAAGCTATGGCTGATGGTTTTTATTCTGTCAATAATTTTGAGCAAATTCCCCCAGATTTAGAAACCTATTATCAACAACATTGGCAAAAGATGCAAGGTGATGGTTTATCTGATGTTGCGATGGATATTTTGCGGGTTTTAACTGCTGAAGAAACTCAACCAATGTCAACGGTAGCTATTAGTCAAATTATCAAGGCTGATGTTTTTGATGTGGCGGAAATTATGGAAACTTGGTTAGAATTTCTGCAAGAAATACGGGAGGGTAAAGAAACTAAATATCAATTATATCATCACAGTTTCCGGTTATATCTTCATGATTACAGCACTTTGCGTAACATTTAAATACAATAATTAAAGGAATATTTTGCAAAATCAAGATGAAACCTGTCTCAGTCGCGCAAAGTGCTGTATATTATTTTAGTTTTCCTGGTTTATTAATTGAAAGTTACTAAACCTGACATTCTGGATTTTTTTGATAATCAGGAGTAGCATCAGGATAAAAGGTACGAACACCACCTTTTTTAGCAACAAAAACATTAACAAATGTTTTGTTGTCATCAGTTACAGTCAGCAAACAAGCTTTAGATGTAGGTTCTGAATTGGGGTTATTTTTGTATGCTTTCGCTGCAATTGTTAAAATGTCTTCTGCATTGAGAGTGTAACCATATCCTTTTAGTGGATCATTCACAGTCCTTCCACCCACTTTCATTCTCACACCAAAGGAATAAACAGCACCTGGTTTAACTTCAGATGTACTCACAGACTTGGGTAAAATTCCAGCAATACGTTTATTTTGTAAATCCAAGTAACGTCCAGCAAAATGTAAACCACCAATTTTATTTTTTTCTGGTTCACCACAAAAAACATGATCAAATCCTTTAGCATTAAACCAAAGATTAGTTAGATCTTCCAGAAATTCTTTATTAGAAGTTCTTTTCGGAAAAATATAACCCCCAAGATTATTTTTAATATTGCTGAAAACATCGGGAAAACTGTTAAACATGGTTTTAAAACTAGCGGGTTTAACTACTGTTCCCACTTCTCCACACAGTTGATTAACTGCTATATCAAACTTATTCAACACGGGAGGGGGAGGAGTTAAATCTTGTACACCACCAACTTTAACCTTGACAGGATTCTTTGTATTGTCAAAGAAAGGTAAAAATTCCTCTGCACTCACTAAACTGGGACTAAATAGAGTGGTGATGAAAAATAGTTCCGCTGCTAAAATTAAGCACCGAAATTCATGCAAATTTTTACAAATTTGAACATTGATGGTTTTAGACAGGAGGTTTAACATCATTGAAATCTCACTAGTATTTGAGTATGATTATGAATACTTACACATTACTAATATAAAACTATATAGTAGTGTCAATTATTCTTAATAAATCTTAAAATTATTTGCTAATTAAAATCCATCATCCCCCCAAATTCTTCCATCATTCTTTCCAGTAGTTCTTCCATCATATCTTCCTGTACAGAACGGAGACTTTCTGGTCCTGCGAGAAATTCTTTAATAGTGATCTTTTTATCTTTAAAGTCTTGAACAAAATCACGAATTTCCACAACTATCTTAGTTTGAGATTGGATAGTTTCCAGCATCAATTCAATACAATCAACACCTTGTTTAGCTGCTTTTTTGTAATCCGCAACCATTGATCCTTCCGGGGTATTTTTTGCTAACCGGAGTTCCTGTTTCAACTTCTCATATTGATTTTTGAGAATTTGATTGTGTTGTTCTATATTTTTACATCTGCGACTTAAATCATCTTCGCTATTATTATCAATTGTTTCTCCGACTTCATATTTACGTTCAATTTCCAAAAGTCGCGCTAAATCTCCATCTTGGTAAGCTTTATTAATTTCCTTCATTATTTCCGTGTGAGTCATTTGGGTTTCATTATCTTTAACCTTATCAGGGTGAAAGATTTCCGCTAACCGCAAAAATGTCTGTCGGATTTTTCTAGATTCATCTGTTCTCGCTACTGTGGGAGATTCTGAATCTTGTTCTGCTTCCCAAAATTGACGACGACGTTGATGATTTTCTTGAGAATCATTATCTTCAAATAGTTCATCTAATTCTTCATCATCATCATCTTCTTCTTCAATAGGTTTATAACTAATAATTCCTCCCATTTGTAAACTTCTGTATAGTGATTGGATATTTTTCTGGGTTTGCTTTCCCATTTTTCTTGTAGTTAAAATTTCGGCAAACAAAGCATGAATTTCTGCATCTAATTCGGCCATTGTTTGCATATTCGGACTAACTCGATGAAATACCTCTGTCGCTAAAGAGCGCATTTTTTCGACAAAGTTATTTAATTCTGTCCGCTTTTTCTTAATTTGCTTTAATAGAGATTGGTGTTCTTTCTCTAAACCCTCTAACTGGAGATGTAAGTCAGAAAGAGCTAGGGGAGTTACTGTAGTTGAGGATGCTGTTTTTGTTTTGCGTACCATAGCAGATGCAATTAAGTTTAGGTTTAATAAAAGAAATACATTTATTATTTTATTATTTTAAGTTAATTTTGACAATAATCAGGGTTCTCAGGTGGTAAATTTAGTTTTATCCTTAGTTCTCGATCATAACAGGCTTTTTCCCAATTTTTTGCAGATTTGACTTGTTCAGCAGTTAGATTTTTAGCTCCAATAAAATTAGCACAAATATATTTTTTAGAACTTGTAGCTTGATCAAAAACATCACCGCACATTATAGCATCTTTGAGATTTGTTTTTTCTAAATCTGCTCCTTGAAATTTTGCACCTTTAAGTTCTGCTTCTTCCAGATTAGCTTCATAAAGATAGGCATTTTGAAATTTAGCTTGTTCAAGGTATGCTTTTTGTAAATTAGCATCAATAAGATTGGTTTCTCGAAAATCTATTTTAGATAAATGAGCATCATAAAAATTACTTTGATAAAGATTTGCTTTTTTAAAATTACTACATTCTTTTTCACGTTTACATTCTAATATTGAACCTTTAAAACTTGCATTAGCTAGTTGAGCATTTTGAAAATTAATACCACTTAAATCAAATCCATCAAGTTTTAAATCTCGTAACATTTCACCATTTTTATTCAAATGTTCTAAACCAATAATTATACTAACACCTGTAGCTTTTTGCTCAATAGCAGAATTAACCATTAACCAAACTTGTAAAGTTTGAAAATTTGCTTGTTTTTCTCGTTGTGGTGCTTCCCAGTAATACTTAAATACTGCAAAAATTAAACTAATTATAACTCCTTTTTCTAAAGCTGTAATCAGGATTTTTTTAAATAAAACTGCTTTAGGAAATTTTGAACCCCACTCTACCCATTCTTTGAGAATCCACCATTTTGGTGGATATTGGGGAATGAATTTATGATTACAAATATATGTTTCATATAAACGGCGGTAAGTTTCGGTAGATAACCCAACTTTTTCTGCTTCTTTTTCTAACAATGCAAATTGATATTCACGAGTTAAAGGATCAGAAATTTCTGTAATAACTAAAAACTTCTTTCTTAGTTCCTTAACTTCCGATATTTCTTGTAAATGTAAATGTTTGTCCACTTGAGAACTATTCTGTTGTTTAGATTTATCTGTACTCATTGCTCAAATATATCCTCGTGATTTTTTAAGACTATGCCAAAATTTTAAATGCTAAGAAAGACGTTTTATAAAACGTCTCTACATTATTTTTCACTAGATATCTATTGATTATGGAAAAAGTCTTCGACATCCTTGACAAATTTCTATTTCTCTCTGGGTATTAGCATTACGACAAATATTATCACACTGCCTTTTTAAAGCAGCAAATACTATAGTTGAAGCCGTTGAACTTGAGGGTGCAGTAAAAGTAGCTAACATTAAAGTTGGACTACTTGTTTGTTGTTTGTCAGGAGTAGTAACTTCAAAATCAAATTTGTGATTACCAATACTGTTTGCTGTTGTGTGAAATTCATCATCTATTTCTTCACCGCTTAGTAATTGCGATAAAAGTCGAATAGATGCTTCACCTCGTAAGATGGATTGTGTTAACTCTTTTGCTAACTCTTTATCCTCATCACTTAAATTATCCCATGTAGAGGGGAGTAAAATTTTGTCTGCCATAAGTAGAAATGTAACTGGAATAAATCAGATATACCATAACTAGTATATATCTCTTGTATTATAATAATAATTTTTTTTAAGTAAAATAACATAGGGCAAACAAATGTACTCTTGTTTTTTCAGGTTTTGATTAATACCTTATTATCAATGAGTCATTTTCAGATAATTACTCAACTCAAACCCTTTCACAGTCAACATTTCTCGCACTTGCTGACTCAACAAAGCCGCTAATTCTACCTCACCACCGTTATTTATCTCGGTATTCACTAAATCAGGATGAGAATAAATTTCTACTAATTCCGCTTCAATTTGTGGTATCAAACCCAGTAAATATTTTTCGCTCATGTCACCAGTTTGTAACAATCCATAAACCCTGTCAGCAAATTTAATTTGATTCGCTTTTAATAAACCTTCTCCATAACGGCGTAATTGTCCAAAAACAATAGACCAAATTATTTTAGTGAATAAATTACGGTTATCAATTTTGAGGTTTTTGCTTAATTCTTCTGAAGGTAGACGAATAAATTTAATCTGAAATTCTGCGGCAAATTCTGTTAAAATATTCAAAATTACAGGATGTACATGAAGATGTAAATGTCCATCAACATGAGCAAGATTTAAACCAGAATCCCGAAATTTTTCTAATTGAGCAGATATTTCTAATCGCAATTCTGCACGGGTAGCTTGATTAAATTGATAACTTAATCCTGCTTGGGTGGGATTATTAGAGAAATTACCTTGAGAGTCTACTAAATTGGGAATTTGTGCAGGTGGTAAAACCGATTTACCGCACACTAAAACCAGGTGTAAACCCACTGCTAAATGAGGATGATTTTTTGCCAGTGCGATCGCATTTTGTGCAGCATCACCAGTTACCATTAAACTAGTGCTAGTTAAAATACCTTCTTCGTGAGCTTGAATAATCGCAGTATTTACATCATCAGAAAATCCGAAATCATCAGCATTAATAACGAGAAAATGAGATTTATTCATAGGATTAATTATCCACTAATTGTACTAGAATTGTTTTTTATAAAAATCATCTTAATCATCTTCTATCAATTCATCTATCGAATCTTCCTCTTGTTCAATTTCATTTAGTTCTTCATCTGAGATATCCAGTTCTTTTTTAGAAAATACTCTTCTAGCTTTTCTATCCAAAATTTCTACAATACTTGTTTTATCTTTCTTAATAGCCTCAATATCATCTTTTTGTAACAGAATCATATAATAACGAGATACATCCATCATTCTATAAGCATATTGATAAGCATCTCTTGTAAACTCTCCAGTTGTCACAACCATAACTACATCTGCCCCTGTAACAAATGTCAAACCTATTTCTTTAGCTAAAACATCAGTCGTAACTTTAGCTGTATTTTTACATTGAATTTGCCAACGACTATAAACAAACCTATCGGAAGCTGCTAAAACATCAACTTCTCCTTTGCCAATATCTCTATTACGCCATTTTGTAAACCTTAAACTGGTAAGACGAATCATCCAAATTGCTAGAAGTTCTAATGCTTTACCTTTTATATGTTTATCTGGATGATTTAATTCATTGACAACATCATCAAAAGTGCGATTAAGTTCAATCTCTGAAATTCTCGTTTCATTAGCAATAGATTTTAATAATGGTGTTAATATTTCCGTTCTAGCTTTGTTACTTAATCGGACATTATTAGATTTAGCACCTCTACCATCTGTAGTTTTTTCTGTTTCTATTAACCCAAAATTTACCAATGGTTCAATTACATCATTCACTAACTTCTTAGTCGTGAGTCTTAATTTATAAATACTTCTTGTATGTTGTGCTATTTTATTAGCTGGTGTAAATTCTTGTATATTATAGCTTAGTAAACTCAATAAAAAGTGTTTTTGCTCTGGATTTAGTGCATAAAGTTCATCAATAAAATCTTTATTAATACCTAAAATATCAGAAACAATATCCCAATTAATTTCCGTTTTCCTTTCAAAAACACCTGCTAGAGATAACCAACTTCTCATGGTACTTACAACAGTACCACCAGGAGATATTTTATATCCCCTTTCTTGTAATTCATAGTTAATTGCTTCTAATTGTGGTTCTTCTCCTCGACTATTAAGCGCATCAATGGCTTTTAATAAAGCCATACCTCCTAAATTATTTAATATATGAACTGCAAATTTTTGATTTACACTATTATCAGTATTATATAAAAATTCTTCCGCTAGAGAAGTAAGTTTATATTGACGTGATTCCTGTAAGTCTTCAATTAGTTGATATGCTTTAATTGATAAGAAACAATTCTTTGCCAATTTACCAATATTTTCTGATGCTAGTTTAGATGATGTTTGTTGAGAATGTTGAGAAAAATAACGTTCAGCAATACTAGCTTCTAGAATATCCCGATTGGGTTGACACTTTTTACATAATTCTAGAATTTCAATTAATGAGAATTTCTTTGGATCAAATTGATCTCCATAAGTAAATTTTTTTAATTTTTTGGTATTGTTGTTTGATTCCATTTGCTATTTACCTAACATAGTAAAATTTAATTTGTCAATGCTGTTAAAATAATCCTAACTGAATAGTCTGTGATTTACTAAAAGAATTTTCTAAATCAATAGCTAATAAATCTGCTGGGAGTTCAACAACCAAAGGAGCATTTTTTTCAAATCTCAATTGTGAACTTTTAACATAATTTTCATCTAGTTCAAAAGATAACCATTTTCTTTGTAATGTTTCTGCTACTCTACCTGTCATATTAGAACCAGCAAAAGGATCTAAGACAATATCTCCTGGTTCAGTACAAAGATTAATAATAAACTCTGGTAAAGCTTGAGGAAATCTAGCTGGATGTGGTTTAAAACCTTCTTCTTTACAGCGTATTTGATAATAATCATTGGAAGCAGTATTAGAAGCAGAAATCATGTTAACAGCCAATAATAAATCTTCTGGAATTGGAGTTGGTTGTCCCATTTCCTCTTGATCTATACTAGAACGTCCATCAATAATATTAGGAGGAATAGCACCACCTCTATCATTACTAAATTTATCAGAAATATCATGGCCTGATGGTCTTAATTTAGGTTTATAGCCATTTTTAAGAAGATTTTTCATGGCTTGACTATAAGGTTTTAAAACTCTTCTATTATTAGCTTTAGGATGGGGTTCTTTAGACAGCCACCAAACAGTATTTACAGCATCTTTAACTCTTTCTCTGCGAACTGTTACCCATTCTGCGGGAGTAGGAAGTTTTGCAGGATTATACCAATATAATTCTTGTGCTAAATAAAAACCTAATCCACCCTTTTTTTGTGGTTTACACAGAGAAACAACAAGTTCAAAATGATAAAGAGAACGAACTGGTATTCCCTTAACCCAACTCCCACCAATATCAATTACTAATGAACCTGTAGGTTTGAGAATGCGGTGAAATTGTACTGCAAAATCCTTAAACCATTCTACATATTCATCAGCATCAACGTTACCATATTCTTTTTTTCTAAGTAGTGCAAATGGTGGAGATGTACAAATTAAATCTATACTTTCATCAGGAATATCTGTCATTAATTCCAGGCTATTTCCTAAATAAGCAGCGCCAAATTCTGTTTGGTAGTAAGCAGCAAAATTACTTTGCATATTAATTCAAAATTTTGTGTAGTAGTAAGGACGAAATTAACCTCATCCCTACAATTAATTATGATGACAATAAATTAGCCATCATTACATTATACAACCTAAACAACAGCAGTTTTCTTAGGTTGCGCGTGTGCGACTGACTGAGTTCGACGTTCATTCAAATAACCAAAGAACTCCTTACCTTCCCGCAAACGACGCACTAACATTTGTCTATCTCCCAGCATTTCCCGCACAATTGGAATAATTGCTTTAGGACGGAAATAAAACTTGCGATACATTTTTTCAACCGAATCTTCAATTTCCGCACTAGAAAGACTTGGATATTGCAAAGTTGAAGTTTGAATACCAGAAGTTGCTACTAAAGACTCATTCGCAAACCAACCCTTTTCTCTGGCCTGTTCATACAATTCTGTACCAGGATAAGGTGCAGCAATAGAAACTTGAATTGTATGGGGACTTAATTCACAAGCAAAACGAATTGTTTCTTCTACAGTTTCTTTCGTTTCTATCGGCAAACCGATAATAAAAGTCCCATGGACAGTAATACCAAGTTTGTGGCAATTCTTCATGAATTCTCGCGCCACTTCTAGCTTAATACCTTTTTTGATATTATTGAGAACTTCTTGATTCCCAGATTCAAAACCTACCAATAACAACCTTAAACCGTTATCCCGTAAAGTTTTGAGAGTATCATAATCTAAATTAGCACGGGCATTGCAACTCCAAGTTAAATTGAGTCGCTTCATGTGTTTACTAATAGCGATCGCTCGATGTTTATCAATGGTAAAAGTATCATCATCAAACATATACTCCCGCACCTTATCTCCAAAGAGAACCTTAGCCTCTTCCATTTCTCTGCCTACGGCATCGGGGCTTTTATGACGGTATAAATGTCCACCAATAGTTTGTGGCCACAAGCAAAAAGTACATTTGGCTGGACAACCCCGCCCAGTATAAAAAGAAATGTAAGGATGTTGCAAATAGCCAATAAAATACTTGCTAATATCCAAATCACGAGCATAAACAGGCAACACACTGGGCATAGCATCCCAATCATGAATCAAAGGACGTTCCTCAGTTTGGTGGATATTTCCCAACTTATCCCGGTAACTCAAACCCTTGATTTCATCCCAAGGTTTTCCTTCTGCTAATTCCTTACAGGTATAATCAAACTCATTGCGACAAACAAAATCAATTACTGGATTTTCTCGCAAAGTTGCCTCTGGTAAAACCGCAACGTGCGCCCCCACAAAGCCAATTTGTACATTGGGGTTTTGCGCTTTGATCGTTTCTGCACACTTCACATCATTAGCCAAAGAAGGCGTGCTGGTGTGCATGATCACCAATTCGTAATCCTTGGCAATTTTCAGCACATCATCCACTGTCTGCCCATGAGGAGGTGCATCAACTAACCTACTGCCAGGAACTAAAGCCGCAGGTTGTGCTAACCAAGTCGGATACCAAAAAGAAGTAATTTCTCGTTTTGCTTGATACCGCGCCCCCGCACCACCATCAAAACCATCAAAAGAAGGTGGACTCAAAAATAAAGTAGTTTTCATGAATATTTTTCTTGTCAGTTGTTAGTTGTTAGTTGTTAGTTGTTAGTTGTCAACTTAAGCCAACCAGGGAATGAATTCCCTGTCTAAAAGCTAAACTCGGTTAAAACCGACTACTTTGACATAAATAGGATAGTTTTTGATCTTGAGTTAACCAGAGTGCGTTTTAACGCACTTTAGCTTTTAGACCGGAACTTAAGTTCCGGGCAGATTTGTTCCCCATACCCTATTTCCTAACTAGCTTTAGCATTCACACCCATGAGGTTTTCAATCAGGGAAACAACATCACTACGAGTGAGTTTTTCCTTACCACTAGCCAAAGCATCTAGAGTACCATGAGCTAAAGCTAGAGGAATTTGGCAAAATTGCAAAGCCGGTCCATTTGGCAAAGAGTTCGTATAGGCATCTGCTAGAATGAGATTGCGACGGGCATATTTTTGGAGATTATCATTATCCCAACCTGCTGGGTAAAAATTGACTCCACGAGTTAAATCCTCACCATTGTTTCGCAGAATATTTACTGCTTGCAAACCCCTACCAAATCCTATGGCTTGAGTGCGGTTGCTTTGAGTTCCATCATACCAATTCCATAAATCTGAGAGCAACAAGCCCACAGCACCAGCCACCCCAAAGGTATAACGGTCTAAATCCGCCTCTGTTTCTATTTGCCAATTTCTATCTGACCAATAAGCCATTCTATCAGCCATTGCGGCTGTTGCATCCCAAATTCGCGGGGCAATGCTTTCAGGTGCTAATATTGACCATTCTCTAATGCGTAAACTGACTTCTTGTAAAGAATTTTCGTAACCCTTAAATCCTACAGAGAAAGCATCAAGCGGAAAACCATCTATTCCCGCTTGCAATGTCAGACTAATATTTTGTAATAGGCGTTTTTTAGTCCCATTATCCAAATTTGGATCATCTTCAATTTGGTCAATGGCGCGCATACACAAGTATGCTGATGCCACTGCTTCTTGTAATCCTGATGGTAAAATACTAATTGGGATATAAAAAGTTCTACTAGTGTCTTTAAGGATTTGCAACGCATCTCCACGTAAATCCATTTTGTTCACTCCTCTCTTGATTTGCACACCACACCTAATTTCGGACTTTTCAATAATACTAGATTTAGTCTTGATTAAACCTTAAAAACCATAGACACTCTAGAATTTAATCTAGGAATACATAGTTTATAGTGTCGCATTTAACACAACTTTCCAGCTTATCAAAGCTTAGTACAGTATATAAGGTTTTGGTAACAATAACCTTGTCTACAAGGATAGAAATAAGAACAGCAAAGTTCTTAGGCTGAAGTATTGCAGAAGTGCCGATAGAGTCACTTATTTTACCAGGATGTGGATTTTATTGTTTAGTATATGATTTTATGATTTAAGCTGTATTGTTCTATAGTTTTTTATTTGTCAGAATCAGGATGTCCAGGATTTGAGGATTTTCAGGATGTTATTGGATGATTGTTTTTTGGAAGTTGGGGATTTTTCAGGATGTTTTTGAATGATTGTTTTTGAATAATTTAAACCATCTATAAATTACCATCCTGTTAATCCTTTAATCCTGGTTATCCTGATTCTGACAAATGCAATTTTCATCACCAAACAAACCATCTATAAATTACCATCCTGTAAATCCTTTAATCCTGGATATCCTGATTCAGACTTAATAATTTTCTGTAACCCTTAAATGTTACAACTTACAAGTCTCGACGCAAGAGAAGAACGCAACCACCACCCATTAGAATCGGGGAGGTGGCCTTCTGGTGCTTTCTTGTCAAAAGTAATATCTGTGTAGTACAACCACCTATCCCCTTTTCTCCATCCTACCTTGTCCCCGAACTTCTCCCAGATGTCTGAGTTATATCCTCTCGTTCCACCTAAACTTTGGTAAATGCGTTTTTGCACAGAAAAACCAAAACGCCCATCACTGTATTTTACCCACAATTGGTCAATGGTGCGGAGGTCTTCACAGGAAAAATTATTAATATGTTCATCATTTAACCAACCTTCCTCTTCCCGTTTCGCAACCGCTAACATTACCCGTGCTGTTTCCGCGTCTGCTTCCTTCCATTTTCCTTGTGCGAGGTAGTCACGCAATTCCCTGTAGTCCATTCCACAGGATGATTTTAATTGTACCTCCTGGTTTATTGGTGGTGTGTGTAGAGACGTTCCATGGAACGTCTCTACATTAATGGGTTGTTGAATATCAAAATTAATGGGTTTTTGAACCACCAAACCCAAATTTTCCCGAAACTTCAATACTGTCGGAGTCCGGTTTTCCGGTTCTATTTCCATACCCTGCAAAATAGCATCATTCACCCTCTGACTAATGCGAGAATTATAATGTTTTGGTGCGGGTAAAGGTTCATTATCATATTTCCGGTTTTGCGCGGGTACTGGACTCACTTCACCCTCTTTGTTGAGTTCATCAGATGTAAGCAGATAATATAAAGTTGCAGCTAAAGCGTAAACATCGGTATGGGGTCCAAAATTCCCTTTGGGACGATGTTGTTCAATAGGTGCATAACCTTGCGTTCCAATAGCTGTCATGGTTCTGGTCGCAATACTGCGAGTTAAACCAAAATCAATTAAAACCGCTTCTTGTTTATTTTGGCGTAAAAGAATATTTTCGGGTTTAATATCTCGGTGTAAACTGCCTTTAGCATGAATATATTCTAAAGCCTGACCAATTTGATCTATATATAATAGTGCTTCGCTTTCGGCAAGTTGTCCGTTTTGTCGAAGATATTGAAATAAAGTTACTCCATCAATATATTCCATCACCACGCCAAAAAGCTCACCTGCTTGAATGATTTCATGGACTTTGAGAATATGCTGATGATCAAAACCTTTAATTGTCAATGCTTCGTTAATAAACTTAACCTGTTGTTCTGCAAAGTCCTCTCGCAATTGCATTTGCTGGTTAAGAGTTTTAATGGCGTATAATTTACCCGTGCTGGGTTCTAAGGCTTTGTAGGTAGTCCCAAAACCACCGCTACCCAAAGGTTTACCTTGAATGATAAATCTACCGTTATTAATTTCTTGTCCTGGTTGCCAAATAATCATACCCTTGTTAGTAGATACAGCAGAGATTAATTTAAATATATCATTACCGAGATCCCCGACTTCTTTAAGAAGTCGGGGATCTGAATTATCGAAATTAAGCCACAACTTCCACTGGTTTGGCTTCCGGTAACAACCGCTTCACACCTTGCTTGACAAAAGCTTCCAAAACAGCTATTTTTTGATTTTGCTGGAATACAGTTTGCAAAACTTGACGCAGTTTGTCGAGATTTAAAGCACTTCCCGATTCTAAAGCAATTTCTTGCTGTTCAAAATATGCTACTAAACTTAAACCGGCTACTCTTGTGAGGTAAGCAGCACTAACTCCCTCTACCATTCCTCCAGCGACAAAGGTAGCAACGTTAGTTTTCAGAATACCCGTTACAGCCCTAGTTGAAAGTTCCACTAAACCTAATTTCAACATCAAACTTCCCATAGTTCCCGCTACTTGTTGCGCTTGTTCTAAGGAAATTTTCTGCTGATAAATATTACCCAAATCTATCACCATTTGAGCAGTAATCGCCGCAGTTGCGAGAATATCTAAAGCAGGTACGGGATTAGCAAAAGCTGCCGCCGCTGCAATCCATTGATATTGTTCTATAAAAGGTATGGCTTGATCTCTTCTCACACCATTTAAACAATTTTTGGCTTCGGCTTTGAGTAATAATACCTTGCGATTTGTGGTATTACAAACTAGCTGTTCTCCTTGCTGTCCCACAACCGCTACTAATTGTTGTGTTAATTGCTGGATATCTGGCGTTGGTTGTTCCATCCATTCTTGGAAAGAACCATCTTCTCCATGTTTCCGCACTTTCACAGGTACGGGAGAAGCCGCAGTCGCAACTACATTTGCACCAATGCGCTGTTTTAATGATTGAAAAACTGTAGCGCGTTCATCAGGTTGATATTGATCTTGTTTGTTGAAAACCAGCAAACTTGGTTGTTTTGTGGCTTTTAGCTGTTGTAAAACCTGAAATTCTGAATCTGTTAAATCACCGTTAGTCAGAAATAAGACAAAATCAGATTTCTGCATTTCCGATAAAGTGACAACATCGGAATTTTCACCAGCTACGGAAAATAAAGGCGCTGTTTCCGCAAAATTTAAAGACATTCCCGGAATAGTTGGGGCAGTTTTTAGAACTTCAATAACTGTACTTTTACCTACAGATTTACCACCAGTAACGGCCAGGTTAATTTCCTTTCTATCCAGTTCTGAGGGCAATTTAGCGAGATTTTCGCGGAGAATTGCTAAGTTGGGATGATTGGCTGCTTCTTCTGCCAGTTGATTAATTATTACTTGGGTTTGAGCGATCGCTTTATCCACAGCCGCTCTATCTACAACCATATCATTTAGCTGTTCACCTAATTGGGGCTGATTTTTATTGAACAACCACAAACCCCCACCGACAGCCAAAGCACTCAGGAGTCCGAATTCTCCCACTTGCACTATTGAATCATGCCAACTGTCTAACATCCACAGGGAGAACGATAGTCCTAGTCCTCCCACTAAAATCGGTCGCTGTAACTTCACAATTGTGATTCTCCACGCGAGGAAAAAGCTTTTACCTCACTTTAGCTTAACCGACAGAAGCCCCACGCTCACTATACCGGAGCGTGGGATGAATACAATACGCGCGAGTGAGGAATTGCCCAACAGGCGAAATTGAACGCAGTTCAATCAGGATCGTTGGTCAACGAATGAACATTTTCTGATTTAAGAGAATCTATCCAATCTTCGACTAAGGACGTAATAGTTTTATCTTTGACTGCGGCGTAAGTTTGCAATACTCGCATCCTTCTTTCGCTGATTCTCAGACTTAATCTTTTATTTTTCATAAAGAGGTGGCAAATGGCTATCCTTTATGTTATGCTATAAACAGGTCGAAAGGAAACAAAAAACATGAGAACATCTTATCAATACCGTTTGCAACCAACGAAAGAACAAGCCGAAAAGATTGATAAAACATTAGATATGCTACGGTATCAGTACAATTATCAACCGGCTCAACGCTTCCATTGGTACGAACAAAACCGTTCTCCTATTGATAGATGTTCCATTTTCGTTTGTCATTTACCAGAACTCAAGGATAAACCGAATTATTACAGCCAAAAAGCATCATTAACCAAACTTAAAAAAGACCGTCCTTGGTACACAACAATTCATTCTCAGGTGCTACAAGAAGTCCCCAAGAAGGTCGAGATAGCCTTTGACCGATGGTTAAAAGGTGATGTGAATGGTAAAAAATCAGGCAAGCCTAGATTCAAAGGTGCGGGTCAATACAAAACTTTTACCTACCCCCAATTCAAGCAGCATCACTTTACTAATAACAGAATTACGTTATCAAAAATAGGTGATATTAGAGTAATTGTTCATCGTCAAATTCCAGATGGATTTGAGATTAAAACTGTATCTGTCACTAAAAAAGCAGACGGGTATTATATCACTCTAAGCCTTGATGATAAAAGAGTTCCAACGGTTAAACCTGATTTTAATGCTAATAATATTGTTGGTATTGATGTAGGATTAATTGATTTTATTGTTGCTTCTGATAATACCAGAATTGCAGCCCCTAAGTTTTTACGCAAGGCTGAACGCAAATTAAAAGCTGCACAGCGCCGCGTCTCTCGTAGGAAGAAAGGTTCTAATCGTCGTAAAAAAGCGATAAAAAAACTGGGTATTCAACATAAGAAAGTATCAGATACCCGCAAAGATTTCCACTTTAAAACTGCAAACGATTTACTCAAAAAGTATGATGTAGTAGCTGTTGAAAAGTTCAATATAAAAGGACTCGCTAAAACAAGATTGGCAAAAAGTATTAACGATGCTGGTTGGGGACAATTTATTTCAATACTAACAGTCAAAGCCGAAAATGCTGGACTCCAAGTAATCGCTGTAAATCCCAATGGTACAAGTCAAGAATGTTCTAGTTGTGGTCAAAAAGTTAAAAAGCCGCTATCCCAAAGAATACACAATTGCCCTAACTGTAAGGTCAGTTTGTGCCGGGATCTAAATGCGGCTGTAAATATCAAGAACCGTGGGGCGCACGGTCTTAAAGCTCGGTCAATGTCTTCATAGAAGAGTCGCCGAGAAGCCCACACTCACCTGTTCGCGCAAGCGTGCCGCAAGGCATAAGGGAGTGTGTGGAGTACGTCACTCCAAAACCTGCTACTCGGATTGAGGTTGGTGAACAAACGTCTTTTGATTTTGAAGACTCGCAAGCGGCTAAAAGCATTCTTTTTGCTATGTATAAACAATACATCAATTTTTCTTAATTAATTGTTGTATCTAGTGATAAAGTCAATGTTAACATATTAACTTTTCTTGAAATGACAGGTAGATAGGATAAATAGTCTGCTCACTAATTATACAGGTGAAATCAGTGAATAAAACAGCAAGCCAATTAGTCTTAACTTTCGGAATACTAGCATTGACAAGCAGTTTTACAAATACGCTTGGTCTTGCCCAAAATATTCAAAAACCAAATGAAGCGACAAAAGTTACTAACTCTGCCACTGACGCACTTATCAAAGTAGATGGTTCTAGTACCGTATATCCCATTACCCAGTCCATAGCTAAAGCATACCAAGCCAACCTAAAAAATAATAGTCAAATACAAGTAAATATTTCCGGTACTAGCGGTGGGTTTGAAAAATTTTGTACTCGTAAAATAGATATCAGTAATGCTTCTCGACCAATTAACCAGTCAGAAATGGCAGCTTGCAAGAAAAATGGCGTAAGTTACATGGAATTACCCATAGCTTTTGATGCCGTAACCATTGCTATTAACCCCCAAAACACTTGGGCAAAAGACATTACAGTAGCCGAATTGAAAAAAATCTGGGAACCTGCGGCTGAAGGAAAAATTACAAAATGGAATCAAGTCCGAGATTCTTGGCCAGACCGCCCAATTAAATTATATGGTCCTGGTGGTAAGTCTGGAACTTATGATTATTTTACCGAAGCAATTGTCGGTAAAGCCAAAGCCAGTCGCAAAGATTACACAGCCAGTGAAAATGATGAAGTTTTAGTTACTGGTGTTAATAAAGATCCTAATGCTTTGGGTTACTTTGGTTATGCCTACTACCAAGAAAACAAAGATAAGTTAAAAGTTTTAGCAGTTAATAGTGGTAAAGGTGCCGTTTTACCATCACCAGAAACAGTAGAAAAAGCCAAATATCAACCACTTTCTCGACCTCTATTCATATATGTCAATCTTCGGTCTAGTAAAAACAAAACTTTGGTGTATAACCTTGCGGATTTCTACATTAAAAATGCGGCAAAAATAGTCAGTTCTGTTGGCTATGTTCCCTTATCAGAGGAAGCTTACAAACTTAATTCTATCCACTTGTATAAAGGCAAAGCCGGAACAGTATTTGGTGGTAAATCGGAGTTTAACCTAAGTCTTGGGCAATTGTTACGCAAACAAAAGCAATTTTAGTAATTAATAAAAATCATGACAATTAGAGTAGGAATCAATGGATTTGGGCGCATGGGCAGGTTATCCGTTCGTGCTGCTTGGGATTACCCAGAAATAGAATTTGTCCACATTAATGAAACCAAAGGTGGAACAGAAGCCGCAGCACATTTACTCAAATTTGATTCTGTACATGGGCGTTGGACACCAGAAGTAGAAGCGGTCGAAAACCAAGTTGTTATTGATGGTAAATCTCTCAGTTTTACTGAATATTCTCAACCGGGTGAAGTTCCTTGGGAAGATTTTGGGGTTGATATAGTTTTGGAATGTTCTGGTAAGTTTAGAACCCCCGCTACCCTTGACCCTTATTTTAAAAGAGGCGTGCAGAAGGTAATTGTTGCTGCACCTGTTAAACAAGAGGCTTTAAACATTGTCATGGGGGTAAATGATCACCTCTATGAACCTGATAAACATCATTTATTAACAGCAGCTTCTTGTACTACTAATTGTTTAGCCCCAGTCGTAAAAGTAATTCATGAAGGTTTAGGAATTAAACATGGAGTAATTACCACAATTCACGACAATACTAATACTCAAACTATTGTAGATGCACCTCATAAAGATTTGCGTCGGGCTAGGGCTACAAGTATGTCATTAATTCCTACTAGCACAGGTTCAGCTACAGCTATTGGTTTAATTTATCCAGAATTAAATGGTAAATTAAATGGTTTAGCAGTGCGTGTACCTTTGTTAAATGCTTCTCTCACAGATTGTGTATTTGAAGTTGAACGTTCGACCACAATAGCCGAAGTTAATGATTTATTGAAAACTGCATCTGCACAAGAACCATTAATAGGAATTTTGGGTTATGAAGAACGTCCTTTAGTTTCTATTGATTATAAAGATGATCCTCATTCTGCAATTATTGATGCCCTTTCGACAATGGTTATCAACGAAACTCAGGTGAAAATATTGGCTTGGTATGACAATGAATGGGGTTATGTTAACCGCATGACTGAATTAGCACGAAAGGTGGCGTTAAGTTTGCAGAAATAATGGTTTTCTAGGGGTGGGTTTTCAGTCCTACCCCATAAAGATTTTTGCACGCAGAGGCGCAGAGACGGAGAGAGAATTTTAGTTTGTATTAACGATTTTGAATTTTTAATCATGGCTTCTACTACTGCTTCTAATTCTAATTTCAAGAATTATATTCTGGTGACACTGGCATACTGGGGCTTCACTTTGACTGATGGGGCTTTGCGAATGTTGGTTTTGCTCTATTTTAATAAAATTGGTTATACACCTATTCAAATTGCCTCTCTGTTCCTGTTTTACGAGGTATTTGGAATTGTTACAAACTTTCTCGGCGGTTGGATTGGTTCCCAGTTTGGGTTAAAAGTAACTCTTTATACTGGGATTGGATTACAGGTGTTTTCTTTAATTATGCTGTCTTTTCTGAATCCAGGGTGGGCGCAGTGGCTTTCAGTCCTTTATGTGATGGTTGCACAGGCATTTTCGGGAATTGCTAAGGACTTAACGAAGATGAGTTCTAAAAGCGCCATTCGCTTGGTTGTGCCTCAAGATGCCCAATCTTCTTTGTTTAAGTGGGTGGCTGTACTCACAGGTTCTAAGAATGCTTTGAAGGGTGTTGGTTTCTTTCTTGGTAGCGCCCTTCTCAGTTCTGTGGGTTTTATTCATTCCCTATGGATTATGGCTGGGGGACTGGCTTTAATTATGTTTTCTGGGTTAATGCTGCCCAAAGCCATGGGTAAAATCAAGAAAAAGGTCAAATTTAGCCAACTTTTCTCTAAAAGCGCAGAAATAAATATTCTCTCGGCGGCGCGATTCTTTTTATTTGGATCTAGAGATGTATGGTTTGTTGTGGCTTTACCAGTGTTTTTACGTGGGACTTTGGGCTGGTCTTTTTATCAAGTGGGGGGATTTTTAGCTTGTTGGGTGATTGGTTATGGGATTATTCAATTTTTAGCACCAACACTCATGCAGCGATTTGGTTCTGGTCGTCCACCTCAATCTCAAACTATTCGATTCTGGACATTTACATTAACGGCTGTTCCCGGTGCGATCGCTCTGGCATTACAATTAGGTTTACCCGCTAATATCGTAATTATTGCTGGACTTCTCGTTTTTGGTGTCGTATTTGCTTTCAATTCCGCTGTCCATTCCTATTTGGTTTTAGCATTTACTGATGATGATAAGGTCGCTTTAAATGTGGGTTTTTACTATATGGCAAACTCCGGTGGTCGTCTTGTGGGTACAGTTTTATCCGGTTTGGTTTATCAAATATTTGGCTTAGTTGGTTGTCTGTGGACATCAATGTTTTTCGTATTCGCAGCAGGTTTAGTTTCTCTGAAGTTACCTAATCCTCAACCTAGTAAGGCTATAGCTTGGAAAGCTGGAGACGGAGAATAATATTTCCCAGTCTAAAGATATGCTATGCAAACAGGTATATCCTACTCTAGTGGGATGACTCCAAAATCTATTTGAGTTTAAATATGGTAGTGGGCAATTGGTGACAGTTTTTGCCTCTTGCCTAAATACTAATTTGTAATAAATACAGATTTTATAATGACAACAAGATCCCCGACTTCTTAGAGAAGTCGGGGATCTGAAACTAAATTTATAGAGGTTAATTAAGTGGAATATGTAACTAAACAACCAACTATAAAACGCCTTTCTTTTCTGGATCGCTTTTTGACATTGTGGATATTTCTGGCAATGGCAACTGGAGTGGGTTTAGGCTATTTTTTCCCCACAATAGAAGTTTTTATCAATCATTTCCAAATAGGAACAACCAACATTCCCATTGCTATTGGTTTAATTTTGATGATGTACCCACCCTTAGCAAAGGTAAAATATGAAGAATTAGGAGATGTATTTCGTAATAAAAAAATTCTCGGACTATCATTATCACTAACTTGGATAATTGCCCCAATTGTAATGTTTACACTTGCTATTCTTTTTTTACGCGATAAACCTGAATATATGACTGGGTTAATCATGGTGGGAATAGCCCCTTGTATTGCTATGGTAATTGTCTGGAGTGAATTAGCTAAGGGAGATACTGAATATACAGCCGGACTGGTTGCTTTTAATAGTATTTTTCAAATTCTCTTTTACAGCGTTTATGCTTGGTTTTTTCTGGCGATTTTACCGCCTTTATTTGGCTTACAAGGAACTATTGTCAATATCAGTATTGGGGAAATTGCCAACAGCGTTTTTATCTATTTAGGTATTCCTTTTCTGGCTGGATTTATGACTCGCTTTATTTTAGTAAAAGCTAAAGGTAAGCAGTGGTATCATCAGCAGTTCATTCCCAAAATCAGTCCGATTACTTTAATTGCTCTTTTATTTACAATCATGGTAATGTTTAGTTTAAAGGGCAATTTGATTGTGCAGATTCCTCTCGATGTTGTCCGCATTGCCATTCCCCTAATTATCTATTTCCTATTCATGTTTTTGAGTAGTTTTTACCTAGCATGGAAAATTAAAGCTGACTATGCCAAAGCTGCTAGTGTGGCATTTACCGCTGCTGGTAATAATTTTGAATTAGCAATAGCTGTAGCTATTTCTGTATTTGGGATTAAATCTGGTGTGGCTTTTGCTGCTGTGATTGGACCATTGGTAGAAGTGCCAGTCTTAATTAGTTTAGTCAGTGTATCTTTCTGGATCAAGAAACATTTTTTTCGCCCATCTCCACCAATAGGATTATAATTAAATACGTTTGATCTACTATTGATTTATTTAAATTTAATGAAAGTTGCTGATTTAATTACCTGGTTTGAAGAATGGGCAAATCCCGCTTGGTGCGAAAGTTGGGATAATTGCGGTTGGCAAGTTGAACCCGGTGTTTTGTCTACAGAAGCGCGGGTTTTAGTGTGTTTAACTCCGACTTTAGCCGTAATGGAAGAAGCGATCGCTCTCCATGCTAACCTAATATTTGCTCATCATCCCCTCATTTTTCACCCTCCCAAATCTTTCCGCACTGGGGAAGCCTTAACAGAAATGGTGCGGTTAGCTTTTACCCATAATATTGGAATTTATACCGCCCATACTAATTTTGACCAAGTGGCAGATGGAACTGCTGACGTTTTAGCGCAACTTCTGGAACTTCAAGAAGTATCACCTATTGTTCCTACCCAAGCAGGTTTAGGTTATGGGCGTGTAGGAATGCTAAAACCCACTTTGACATTACAAGAGGTAATTAATAATATTCAAACTCAATTAAATCCGCCCCATTTAATTTTCTCCCCAATGGCTGATTTACAACAGCAAATTTCACGGGTAGCTGTTTTAGGTGGTTCTGGTGCAGGTTATATTTCAGCCGTAGTTAAAACTAATGCCCAAGTTTACTTAACGTCTGACTGTAAATTTCATCAATTTCAAGAAAGCCGTGATCGTGGTATTATATTAATTGATGCTGGACATTATGCCACAGAACGCCCAGCGTGCGATCGCTTAGTCCAGAAATTTCAAGCCCTTAACTTAGATTGGGTCAAATTGAGCCAGCAAGATGAAGATTTCCGCCAGTTTTTATCCTAGTTAGATCACCGTAAACTATCCAGACCAATTGACACTCTCAGGTCTAAAGACACTGAGATTCTTTAATCAATGAGCCAACTTACAATTGCTGGATTACTCCAACAAAAACAGAGGTCGATTCTCCTAAAGCGTTAATTCCGGTATGCCCTACCGTACTCGATTTTTGTATTTCATTTTTCACCAAATTTAGCTTTCCTAAACTGCAATACTGTTAGGTATGACTACGCACTCAACCAAATTAGTTAAGTTTTTACGTTGTTTAGTTATACTTAAATTGTGGAACTTTTAAAAGTATATCACACCTACTGTTACTAGTCAAGAGCTTGAGCGAATAAATTCGCCCGTGTCGCTTATATCTCAGCACTAAAGTGACTGAGCTTTACGCTTACCGAGTAATCTTGTAATACTTACATCTTGCTTCCGTAACGCCCTGGGGATATTATTCAAAAATTTATACAAAAAAAATTATTCACGGTTAAGAAATTAGAAACAATGTTATCATTTTCATTAATACAGATTTTAACCCTGGCGAAAATCTTTTAGAGATCAGCCACTGGTTTGTCTGTACTTGGCTAGATAGTCTAGTTAAAAGGCAAAAAGCTATGTTATATTCAGACCATTTTATTGCTAAAGCAGTCCTGCCAGGGATAAGTAATTTTCCCTGTGGAAACGCCAAATCAAAGAAAAATGTCTGTAGATGTTAACAGTTGCTATAGCTGTTCAACTAATGCGGTAAACTAAAGCTTAAGACCCAAAATTTCATCTAACACTAATGACTAAAAATAAGTGGTAAAATTGAGTCACTGAACTTACCGGGTTCTCACCGCGAAATTCACCTCCTAGAGGCTGATATTATGGGGATGAAACCCGAATTTGACAGGTTTAACTACGTTGTATAAAAAGGCAGAAGCACTACATGCTACACCGCAAGATTTATCAACTGTGTTGCGACGGGCGGGAGGTATGTGTTTTTTTGCGGGATCAGCAACGCTGGATAGAGCGGGCCCGCATCATTGATATCGAAGGCGATTTAGTGACTTTACGCTATGAAACAGACGAAGAAGATGAAGTTTGTTCTTGGGAGGAAATGGTTCGTCTCGAAAGCATCGGATCTGTTACTCAAAAATTAGCTTCAGTGCAACGCGGTAACATAGATCCGCTGACAACTGAAGACTGTCCAGAAGCAGAGCGTATTCCTAACCCTTATACTGACCTAAATCCAGATTAAACGCTCCTAAATTAAATTCACGTCAAGCGTTCAAAAGCAGGACAGTATCCGTCCAGGGTAACTTTGAAATTATATAAGGGGGCAGCGGGGTTCCAACACCGTTGCCCTCTTTGATGTCGGCAGCTACCACAGCAGGCAATATCACCAGAATTAGGGCGAAGGTTATTCGGGTTTAAGAGTTCTCGCGGAGATAACCCCCGTAATACCAAGTCTTCACCCTGCCAACGCGCTTCTATTAAACCCGTATCAGCAAATTGTCGCCACCGGGGATCTGCTGTCACCGTATCGGGAAGAGTGATGGTAATAACAGTTCCCAACTCCGTCACCTCCCCCTCATAATTAATTTCTGGGGCAGCAGGTTGTAAAAATGTTTCCCCAATCGGTAATTCTACTAGAGTCCCTGGGGCTGGTGAATGGACATGATAGCGATTTTGTAACTCTTCTAAACAAGTTAAGTCAGCCAGATAACTTGGAGAACCATGCACAAAAATCACGTGTTGCGGGCGTAAATTATGAATTAGCTGGGTTGTTCCTGGTCCATCACTATGTTGCGCTAACAGATAACTTTCAAATTTTGTCGGTGCTAAATATTCTGGATTAACTGGAATATCAATTTTTTCAGGTAAAAGAATTAACCAATTGCCTGTGTTTGGTTGACAATATTTACGTAAATCTGCGGAAGAATCTGTAAGAACAATACAAGGTGATGTCCCTAAAGTTGCTAGATTTTCTGGCTTTAATCTTCTTACACGGGGTTTTACTCGTTCATCCCAAAATAAAGGTTGGTGACGGGCGAAATTTTGAACTGCGGCGGGAAGATGTGGTAAAAGTTCTAAATAGGCATCACAACCAGCAGCTACAGCACCATCAACCCAAATGTCTACATCTCTACCTGTAAAGTGGTGATGGGAACGTAACAGCATGAGTAATTCTTGACCTAAACCTAAAGCCGGAGTTGGTAAAATTACTGAATAACTCTCATCTGTTCTACCGGCACTAATGGCGCGATGAATCCTTTCTGCTAGTTGATTTTCTTGATTGCGGCGATGGGTATGGCGAGATGTCCCATAACTACCTTCAATTAATAGCACGTCTAAATTTAAACCCCGGAGTTCATCTAGTCGCAACCCTTCGACTAAACGGGAGTTGGATAGGAAAAAATCACCTGTGTAAAGTAATTTATAATCACGGTTGGGGGTGTGGTAAGTGAGGAGAATCGCCACAGCACCGGGTAAATGACCTGCGGGAAATAATTCTACTATGAGATCTTCTCTGATTTCTATGGGCGATCGCAATGGTAATGCCTGACAAAATGAGAGAATTCCTGGTAGTTCTTCATCTGGCCAATTTAGCGGTAATAACTTCGTCGTTACCTCACTAGCATAAATAGGTAATAGGGGAAAAGCTTGATGCAGTGTTAATAAGCCTCTAGCATGATCTGGATGGGCATGACTAACCAGAACTAAATCAGCTAACATACCATGCTGTGCCGATTTAGTCAATTCCTGCGATATAGGAGAAATATTTGTCAAGCCGAAATCTAACATGATCCGATGTGGACCCATTCTGACCAGTAAACACACCCCTTCATCTTGATGCTGAACACTATAGGGAAAGCATTCTAACTCATTAGTGGTTTCGACCGCATCAATTGATATATTATTCATCCTTTGCTCCTCCCCTCCATCAAACTATTGGCTGAGAAAGTTGGCTTTTAGCAATATTCCTCTGCAAAGTTCAAAGAAGTGGGAATCCTAAGTTGTCACTCTTGTTAATGTGCAGAACCATTACCATGATAGTTATCGGAATCATAAAAGCCATTTTTCGTACCAAAAAATAAGCACGAAACCGTAAATATAACCGTTAAACCCACTAAAATTAGTTTGATATCCATTGATTTTATCCCCTTAAATTCGGACTTTTTGATCTTAATATCGTGTTTTTGCATTTGGGCAAAATCACTAGAAAATCTTTACCATGCTTGGGTTATTGTAAATATAGCACATTCAACCCCAGCATTACAGGGCAATCTCTTCTCCACGCTCAGTAAAGCGGACATCTTTAATTTTCCACTGGGAATTACTAATTAAGGTTTTGCGGACACTGCTAAACAACGCAAACTGTTCACAACTAGAAAGAGAAGATACTTGTCTTTTTGAATCTGGTGAAATGCGGATATCAACAATCGCAACACCATTTTTCACATTAACGCGATAACCAGATACGCTGAAATCTGCTGTATTTTGTTCTTTGAATATTTTACCTATAGCTTCATTCATGGGTTCTGCTGCGGAAACGTCAGTTTTTTGAGGAATTAGCTCTTGACATTGGGCATCACTTGTGTATACGGTGACGTTTGTAGTTTTACCGGAGATAGCTTTACTATCGGAATTGGTGGAATATGGCTCAATTCGGGGAATAGGAGACTTTTCTGGTTCTTTTTCAGGAATGGGGTTAATGTTGTTATTGGGTGTAGTTTCTGGGGTTGGGTTATTAGCGGTATCATTAGCATCACAACTAGTAATAACAGTGCAGGATACAACTAAAAATAATGATAAAATAGCTTGTTTGTAATTATACATATAGTAATTCCGTTGGATTTTTACAAGAAAATTCATCAGGGGAAGGAAAGAAAAAACCTAAATATCAATGATAACTACTTTTCCTACCATCCTATTTTATGTCACAGTATTTAATTTCTTGACTGATTAAATCAATAACTTCTAAAATATTCATACAAACACTTGAATGAACATTTCCAATTTAACATTACTTCAATGTTAAACGCTTTTGTAAATTCAACCACATTTGATAACAAGCACTCCATTCAACAAAGTCTACGTCATCTCCTAATTGTCCGGTTTGAAATTGGCGATAAAAATCTTCAGATGATAATTGATAATATTGCTCAAATGCTTGTAAATCGGTCTCTAATTCTTGAATTTGTACCTGAATATTATTTTTTTCCTCAATCATACCTAATGAATCTGTTAATTTAACATCTTTTTCTGATTTAGGTTTAAATTTATTTAAAGTATTTCCGACGTAAGTGTAATTATAAATTGATCAAAATATCTAGTTAATCCATTAACTAAAATATTATAATTTACAGCAGGAAATCCAATATGTTCATTAACAAATTTACTGGTAATTTGAAGAGTTAATTCTTTTGTTTGTTGTAAACCAATAATTAAAGCTTGACGGCATATAGAAAGAGAATTACATTCTTTAAGACACCTATTGATATACTCATTATCTAAAACTAACTTTTCCAGTAAAATTGCATATAAAATATAACGAAGAATAGTGTACATATCTAGTTTTAGGGCAGCAATTTTATTTTCAGAGTTTATCTGATTTTGAATTTCAATCAATTGAATAGGAATAGACTCTAAGAGATAGTTTAACGAACTATTAACTAAGATATCTTTTTTATTAGTAATATACAGAATAATTTCTAGGCGTTTTGTATTTTCTTGAAGACGAAGCAGATAAAATTCAATAGAATTGAAAAAATCATGATTTGCATGATTAGGAAAGAAACTTAACAAAAATGAACTAGGGTTGACTACAGAAAAAAATTCTTTATAAGAATCTGGTAATTTTTGAAGAGAAGATTGAGCATATTCAAATTTCCTAGTAATAATGTAGTCTAATTGAAGAGATTTTGCACAAGCTAACTGTATGGATATTTCAAAATCTTTAAGTTGATAGGAATTAGCTATTGCTAGAATTTTATCATCAACAATACAGACTTTTAGTATAGTTCTAATCTCGGCTATTGCTTGCCAAGCAATTTCAACTCCTCCGTTTTGTTTACCAACATTGAAGATTTTATTAAGGGTTATTGGTGTTACATAACCCTCTATTTTTTTAGATTCGATTAAATTACAAATTTCTACGGAAACTTGTACAAATGGATCTCTATCTAGCAAAATATCTAGAATAATATCATCGTCTAATAAAACTCTTCTAATCACTGGTGCTGCTCTAACTCCTAATTTCCATGTTTAGCAACTTCTGTATCTTTAGAATAAAGTTGTTGATTTTTTTGTTCCCCAGGTTTAAATAGTCCACGCATTCGTTTTACGTGTGGTAAATTTTTCGAGATTTCTTCTTTTACTTCTTCAACTTCAGGAAGTAAATGTGCAACTCCCAGTAGCTTACCTAGACGAGATGTTTTCAAAAAAGCCTGTCTTTGAGCATGAGTCATTATCTCTTTTGATCCTGCCATTATTTCATTACTATTCATATAACTTTGGGTTTCCCCATCTGGTTTCATGTCGTTGACAAAATTCTGCTGCTGCGGTTCGTGAAAATCTGAACACATATAAGTCTTCTCCACTAGGAGTGCTACCTAAAAAACCAAGATATTCCATCTGTACCTTATCCCTATAGTATGCCACAGCTTCATCCAAAGCTTCCAGCGAAACGAATGATTCTACTGATGTTACTGGACAAAACTCGAAAGCAACCTTTATTGCATACCAAATTAACCATTTACCAATAGGTTCAATTAACCTTGAAGTAACATCTCCACGATTGGTAGGGTGTGCTTCTATATTGTTTATTTCCATAAATATGGGAGGAGCGGGTTCAGGATAAAAATATGGATAAAGACTATATTTAACCAATCCCCAAACTTTACCCTTATAAACAAGCTTAACTATATTTTGGCAGTAAAAACTGGTATTATTCCATATATTCAACCAGTCACAAGTCCAGTCAGTGGGTAGATCATTAATACTTGCTGGAGAAATAAAAGCAATTTCTTCAGTGTTAGATTCAATTAAAACTTTTACCTGATAACTTCCAATAGTAGTCAATTTGTTTTTATTACCTGTTGAAAATTTGAGTATCATAAATTATACATTAAGATAGACAATTATTCAAACATGGTTTGTAAGATAACTTGTGGTTACTATATATTAGTTACATCGTATCATTATAATATCAATCACAAGCTAACATCCTGTAAATCTTTTAATCCTATAAATCCTGATAGCGAAGCGTGGCGTTAGCCATTTAAAACAATTAACAAATAGCTGCATGCACAAACTGAATTACATCTCCTAAACCAGCTTGAGTTTTCAAATTTGTAAAAACAAAAGGTTTATCACCACGCATTTTTTTCGCATCTCGTTCCATGACATTCAAATCAGCACCCACATAAGGAGCAAGATCAGTTTTATTAATCACTAATAAATCAGATTTAGTGATACCTGGACCACCTTTACGGGGAATTTTATCACCAGCAGCCACATCAATGACATAAATGGTTAAATCTACTAATTCAGGACTAAAAGTAGCAGCTAAATTATCTCCACCACTCTCTAAAAAGACTAAATCTAAATTGGTAAATTTTTCTTCTAATTGTTCAATTGCGGCTAAATTCATGGAAGCATCTTCGCGGATAGCAGTATGGGGACAACCACCTGTTTCTACACCCAAAATGCGATCGCTTTCTAAGGCTTGAGAACGGACTAAAAACTGAGCATCTTCTTGAGTATATATATCATTTGTCACCACAGCTAACTGATATTTTTCCCGTAAATTCTTACATAAAGCATCTACCAAAGCCGTTTTCCCCGAACCTACAGGACCCGCAACGCCTACTCTTAAAGCCGTCATAATTTTTAACTCCTAAACAATCTAGTATATTGGGTTTCGTGCTGCATACTCGCTAAAGACAAACCCCAATTACAACATCCTAAATCATCATCTTCCATTGTCAAAATCTCCCCCACAGTAGTAATTAATAAAGGTTGTAAACCCAGTAATAACTCCTGTCCCGCAGTTTGTCCCAGCGGAATAAGTTTGATCCCAGCGGTAATTAAATTATTCGCCCAACTGTGTAAATAAGCTAATAAAGCAGCTTGAATATTTATATCCCAATGAGCGCAAGCTATAGCAAATGCGATCGCATAATTAGCAGGATAACCCACAGCATTCACCACAGGTAAAATTTCCGGTTCTAACTTCCCTAATAATTGCATCAGAGAACGTCCCATTTGCCAACTAGCAGCCCGTAATTCTTCCGTATCTCTCGCAGCAGATAACCATAAATTCCACCGCTTTAAAGCCGACCTATCACCTGATTTGACAGCATGAAAACCCCTCACCATTATCGCTGCATCTAGGCGAATTGAGCCATAAATTAATTCAGATTTTAGCCAATCTTTGAGATTTTCTATATTCGTAATAGTACCATTTTCTATTAACATCTCCAACCCTTCCGAATAGCCATAAGCACCAACGGGTAAAGCTGGACTTGCTAATTGTAAGATTGTCAAAAAATGGCTATGTGTGAGAGTGATTTCCATAAGCCCCTAATTCTGGTTGAAAAGGTAAAATTTCTTCTTTAATTTCTAACCCTAATTGGATTAACATAGCAGCTAAAACTGCATCTGGAGATAAGCGTAAATAAGTCGAAGTTATTTCTACAGGAACATGACGATTTCCTAAATGATACGCAGCCCTTAATAATAAAGGAATTTCTGCTAATACAGTTAAAACAGGTTCAGGTTTAGCAATAATTCCCATATAAATACTTTCGGTTTCATCTGTGAGAATATCGCTATCATGTAATACTGTACCTCTAGCTAACCGCAAAAAAATCTCCTGACCATCTGCTAATATAAATTTATGACGGCTACGAGTTCGTTCTTCCGCAGTTAGTGAAAGAGTGATATTCACTATAGCATCAGCATTAGGTGGTTGACGTTGGGTAAAAGTCAGCATAATTCCCGAAATTAACTTTAATTTGTGAATATTGCAAGAGTTAGATCCCCGACTTCTTAGAGAAGTCGGGGATCTAATTGTTCATAACTGATTTAGGATAGCTATAGGTGTAAATTATGTCATCACTTCAAAAGAATGAACTTCTAGAATAGAACCAATCATCGCTGCTGTCATTAAATCTTCTCGAACTTTTCCGGTGATTTTGGCTTTCTGTCCTGATTTAAGTAAGTTTTTATCAGCACTTTTTGAGATTTCGTATGTAACACCATCTTCTGTCACAAAAGCCCAAGCACCAAGCCCAATATTCCGACGTTCAATAGTACCTGTAGCTGTAATAGTCATTTTTCAGTTGTTAGTTGTT